>NZ_JBSXNH010000066.1:0-223815 GCF_056857535.1 Vreelandella sp. L-25 | reverse complement strand
GGTTTTCCTTTTGGTTCATGGTGTTAGGGGTAACAACATGATACCGGCGGGAAAGCCCCCGATCTCGTTGATAGCACTGAAATTTTCAACGCTATTCAGGCAGTTACAGCACCACCTGTGGAAAAGTGGGGAGACGCTAGCCTATCAGTTCATTGTAGAAATGTGGTGGCCAGGGATGGCCCGTTTTGGCAGGATCTCACCTAAACAACTGCAACTGCCCAGCCTTTCATACCATCAAAGCTGGGCAGTTTTTTATACCTTCTAATTATACCTATACCCACTTCCGTTTAATGTGTTACAGCGGCCCTTGGGCGACGCTCGTCCAGCATGCCTTTATCGAGAATAAAGCGGATGATCTCTTCAAGCCCGACGCCATCGTAGAGGTTGGTGAACACGAACGGGCGCTCGCCGCGCATTTTTTTCGAGTCGCGCTCCATCACTTCCAGTGAGGCGTGGACCTGCTCGGCAATATCGATTTTGTTGATAATCAGCAGGTCGGATTTGGTGATGCCGGGACCACCTTTGCGGGGAATTTTGTCGCCTGCCGACACGTCGATCACGTAGAGCGTTAAATCAGAAAGCTCGGGGCTAAACGTGGCGGAAAGGTTATCGCCGCCAGACTCGACCAGCACCAGCTCTAGCTTAGGATGACGGGCGTGTAACTCATCGATGGCCGCCAAGTTCATGGAAGCATCTTCCCGAATCGCCGTGTGCGGGCAGCCGCCGGTTTCCACCCCCAGAATGCGGTCGGCGGGCAGCGCATCGTGCTTGAGCAGGAAATCGGCGTCTTCGCGGGTGTAGATGTCGTTGGTGACAACGGCAATGTCATAGTGGTCTCGCAGCGCGGTGCAGAGCTGCTTGAGCAGGGCGGTTTTACCTGAACCGACCGGGCCACCCACGCCAACGCGTAAACAGTGAGTCATTGTCTTCTCCTGAATGATGCCAGTTAACTTCTAAATAAACGGGAGTATTGGGTTTCGTGTAGGGCGCTGGCCAGCGCGACGCCAGGCAGCGCAGGGCCAAGCTCGTCATCGTCTAGCCGCTGGGCCTTCTCAACGGCATTCACCAGTTCGCCACGTAACTGCTCGATAATGCGCTGAGCAGCGGTGTGCCCCAGCGGCAGCGCTTTACAGGCCACCGCGAGTTGGTTTTCCAGCCACGCCCAGCCAAAGCCGAGCTGCGCTTGACGCACAGGGATGCCGCGCTGGTAGGCCGCCCAGGCAAATAGGGTCACATAGCCTGCCTGGACCGGTAGCAAGGGCGTAAGTGAGTCTTCACTAGGCAGCCCTTCATTTTTGGGTAATAGGTCGAGGCTGCCCAGTAGCCGCTTCAGCGATGCACCCAAGCGGCTGTCTTCAGCGGCGAGTTCAGCGGTTTCACGGGTGGCGGCCAGCCAGTCGTCCCACTCGGCCACCGCAGTGCCATCCTGCTCCTCGAAAGCGCGATATAGCCGCTCAATCAGCGGCAGCTCACAGCAGCTTATGCCATCTTCCAGCACGCCGGATAACCACTGAGAGAGGCTGGGTTCATCACTCACCCAGCCCAACTCAAAAGCGCTCTCCAGCCCTTGGGAAAAGGCGAAGGCCCCAATGGGCAGTGCGGGGCTGACGAGCTGCATCAGCCCTAGCAGGGCGAGGTCTGAGGGCTGTTCAGTGGGCATGGTGGTGCTCATGCGCGTGATCGTGATCGTGATCGTGGTCATGGGAATGACTATGCGAATGGCTGTGCGAATGCCCACCGCCCACTTGGTTGTAAGCGCCCGGTTCGGGGTCGAAGGTGGCGTTGTGGTGTTCCAGCGTGGCACCCAGCAGCTCGGCTAGCTCTTCGAGGACGTGGTCGGGCGGGAAACGCACCCATCCGCCTTGCTCATCTTCGCCCAGCGCGAGCTGCACATGGCGGTTGCCAAGGTGGTAGGCCAGCCGTGCCAGCGGTAAGCCAGTACTCACTCGCGCGGTCACCACGGGCTCAATGGCGGCGCAAATGCGCACGATCTCGCCATTTTCGGCTTTCAGGCCTTCGCCATCGCGCAGCACGGGGCCGCGATCCAGAAACAGCCCAAGAGGCTGGCCGCTGTCGCTCTCAGCTTTTAAGCGGCCACGAATGCGTAGCTCAAAGGGCAGTGTCAGCGTGTCGCTGGCGGTGCCCTCATCTATGGGGCCAAGGCGTTCAATCAGTTTCAACATTACTACCGTCCCGTTGAAAGAGTTGTTCGTCATATTCTGTGTCTCACTCTCCAGCTTGAAGCCATGGAGCCAGCAACCTCTGTGGGAGGCCGCTTCAGCGGGCGAAGGGTACCGAAGGCACGCCGGCTTGTTAGGCCTGAATGGTCGCGAGCTAAAGCTACCTCCCACTGTGCCACTCTCAGGCTGGCAGAAGTGGATTCATATCGATGAACGAACTTTCGAAAAAGCTCCCTAGCGTCTATCGCTATGGGCAGTGTATTCCAATCAAAACAAGTGATACCGCTGCGCCAGCGGCAGCTCGGTCGCGGGTTCGCAGGTGAGCAGTTCGCCGTCGCAGCGCACTTCGTAGGTTTGCGGGTCGACGGTGAGTTCTGGGCAGGCATCGTTGAGCTTCATATCTTTTTTACGCACGCCGCGCACGTTTTTACAGGCGGACAGCGTGCTTTGCAGGCCCAGCCGTTCCTTGATGCCCGCATCGATGGCGGCCTGGCTGACGAAGTTGAGTCTTACCTGGCTGGCGGCGCGGCCAAAGGTGCCGAACATGGGGCGGTAATGCACCGGCTGCGGCGTGGGGATGGAGGCGTTGGGGTCGCCCATGGGCGCACCGGCAATCATGCCGCCTTTCAAAATCAGCGCCGGTTTGACGCCGAAGAAGGCGGGCTTCCACAGCACCAAATCGGCCAGCTTGCCCACTTCAATGGAGCCAACTTCATGGGCGATGCCGTGGGTAATGGCGGGGTTAATGGTGTATTTGGCGATATAGCGCTTGGCGCGCAGGTTGTCGGCCCCCAGTGCTTCATCTTCCGGCAACAGGCCGCGCTGCACCTTCATTTTGTGCGCCGTTTGCCAGGTGCGGCAGACGACTTCACCTACGCGACCCATGGCCTGGGAGTCGGAGGCGATCATCGAGATCACGCCCAGGTCGTGGAGGATATCCTCGGCGGCGATGGTTTCGCGACGAATACGTGAATCGGCAAAGGCCACGTCTTCGGGAATATTGGGGTCCAGGTGGTGGCAGACCATGAGCATGTCGAGATGCTCGTCGATGGTGTTCACCGTGTAGGGCCGCGTGGGGTTGGTGGAGGACGGCAGCACGTACTCTTTGGAGCAGGCGGTGAGGATATCCGGGGCGTGGCCGCCGCCTGCGCCTTCGGTGTGGTAGGTGTGAATGCCGCGCTCTTTGAAGGCCGCCAGGGTGTCTTCCACGAAGCCGGATTCGTTGAGCGTATCAGTGTGGATGGCGATCTGCACATCGTACTTTTCCGCCACGCTTAAGCAGGTATCAATCGAGGCGGGGGTGGTGCCCCAGTCTTCATGCAGCTTGAGGCCCATGGCACCGGCTTCCAACTGCGCTTCGAGCCCTTCCGGCAGGCTGGCGTTGCCTTTGCCGAGCAGGCCGATGTTCATGGGCAGGTCGTCCACCGCTTGAAGCATTTTGCCAATGTGCCACTCGCCGGGGGTGCAGGTGGTGGCGTTGGAGCCCGTGGCGGGGCCGGTGCCGCCGCCCAGCATGGTGGTAACACCGCTCATCAGCGCTTCTTCCACCTGCTGGGGGCAGATAAAGTGAATGTGGGCGTCGATGCCGCCTGCGGTGAGGATTTTGCCTTCACCGGCGATCACTTCGGTACCGGGGCCAATGACGATCTCGACATCGGGCTGGGTGTCGGGGTTGCCTGCCTTGCCGATGGCGGCGATGCGGCCGTTTTGCAGCCCCACATCGGCTTTGACGATGCCCCACCAGTCTAGAATCAGCGCGTTGGTGATCACGGTGTCCATCACCGAGGCATCCTGACGCTGGCTTTGGCCCATGCCATCGCGGATAACTTTGCCGCCGCCGAACTTCACTTCTTCACCGTAGTGGGTGGCGTCTTTTTCGACTTGAATCCAAAGCTCGGTGTCGCCCAGGCGCACGCGGTCGCCTACGGTGGGGCCGTACATATCGGCGTAGGCTTGCCGACTGATTTTGTTTACCGGTTTCATATTTGCCTCTGCCTCAAGCGTTGAGTCCAGTGCTGGGCGGCCATCGTCTGTGTGACACGCTGTGAATACATCCCTGTAAGCTTGACTGCGCCATCCATGGCGCAGACAGTCACCCAACCGATGCCCGCCCTACCGTCGGTTGTTCTTTATTAATCCGTTGGCTAATCGAGCGGCCCCATCACATCGCCACGGAAGCCGTAGATTTCCCGCTTGCCGACAAACGGAATCAGCGTGACTTCGCGGGTTTGGCCGGGTTCGAAACGGATGGCGGTTCCGGCGGCGACGTCCAGGCGGTAGCCACGGGTTTTATCGCGGTCAAACACCAGCGCGGGGTTGGCTTCGGCAAAGTGGTAGTGGGAGCCAAGCTGAATGGGCCGGTCGCCGGTGTTGGCCACCTCCACGGTGATACGCTCGCGACCCGCGCACAGCTCGATATCACCCTCTTGTAACTGATACTGTCCTGGAATCATTGGGCCGGAAATCATGGCGCTCTCCTAACGGTGGATGATTAGTTGATCGGCGTGTGAACGGTGACCAGCTTGGTGCCGTCGGGGAAGGTGGCTTCCACCTGTACTTCATCGACCATCTCCGCCACGCCTTCCATCACGTCGTCTCGGGTGAGGATTTCGCGGCCGTAGCTCATTAAATCCGCCACGCTGCGGCCATCTCGCGCGCCTTCCATAATCTCAAAGCTGATCAGCGCTACCGCTTCGGGGTAGTTCAGTTTTAAACCACGCGCTTTGCGGCGCTCGGCAAGCTGGGCGGCGGTAAACAGCATCAGCTTGTCTTTGTCTCGTGGGGTCAGTTCCATGGAGTGTCTCCAGCGTTATCAGCGTGTTGCCAATTAAGTTAGCCAAATGCGCGGCGTATGCGCTTCGCGCCCGATCCAGCGCGGCCGTAGTAGCTGCCAGGCGTGTTCACACAGGGCCCAGGCTTCGTTACGGGATGTGCCTAGATAGCGCATCAGCAGTACGCCGTGGCGCACGGTTACCGCCCAGCGGGGGTTATCCGGCAGCGCTTCGCGCAGTGCTTCAATAGCCACAGCGGCATCGTCAATACCCACCGCCCAGAGCGTGGCCTGCACCGTGGCGCCGCCCTGCCCCCAGCGGCCCGCAAAGCGTGGGTGTGCGGGGTCCAGCGGCTGGCGTTCAAGCCACAGCGGCTTGCCATCCAGGGTTAAGCGAAAGTGCTGTTCGATGCGCCCCGTGACATAGGGCAGATCGCTGGCCGGGCGTCCGAGCGCCATCACTTCCCAGCCTAGGCAGCGGGCATTACCCTGCAGCGCAATATGGGTGCCCTGAGTACCCTTTGAGCCGTTAAACGCGATGGTTTCCTGGGGTAGCCACTCTAAGGTGCCGCCCTCTTCTACCGTCAGCTCGGTGTGCTGTGTCCAGGCCACGCCTTGGCTGTCGGCTTTGTAGAGCTTATTGGCAGCGGGCGTAGTGAGCAGCGCATGGGCACCGCGCTCGATATGGGCGCGGATGGTCAGCGCATCACCGCTCACGAGCCCGCCGGGCGGGTGCAATACGTAAACGTGGCACGCTTCCTGGCTGCCTTCCGGGTAGAAGGGGCGCTGTACCCGTAACGGCCCTTGGTGGCGCGCCTGAATTAGCCTTGTCACGTCGTCGCGGTTGGCAAAGCGCAAGGCCAGCGAGGCGGCCCAGCGGCGCTCGGCGTCAAAGCGGTGGCCGGAACCAGCAGCGGGTGGGGCAAGTTCGCTCAACATCATGGGGCGCTGTCGCTTCCTTGTGGATTCATCATTGCCTTATAAATGCAAAGAATGCGCCAAAATGGTGAAGGCGCTTTTTTACCGTCATAAAGATCTTTTTTTGAGCCTCAACCCTCTTGCCCAGCCCTCCAATGCACCAAATATGTGCATATAGCCATCACATTGCACCTAACCGGCGAACGGCTGGCCGTGTACGTCAATCCCTATACGGCTGAGGTGCTTGGTTCGCTGGATGACCGGGGAACGGTGATGTGGACCGTTCGCTACCTGCATAGCTTCAAGTTCTTCGGGCAAACCCCGCGCAAGCTGATTGAGATTGCCGCGGGCTGGTCGATTTTGTTAGTCGCCACCGGCATTTATCTCTGGTGGCCGCGCAACGGCAGGGGCGGCGTGGTGAGCCGCTGCTCGATATGAGCTACGCCGACTATGGCCCGCTAGGCCGCTGGCTGGAGTTTGGGATTAACGTTCACTTGGGGCAGGAGTTTGGGCTTACCAATCAGCTCTTCCTGCTGGCGGTATGCATCGCCATCATCGTGATGTGCGTGGCCGCAGGCGTGATATGGTGGAAGCGTCGCCCCGCTCGCCAAGGCTAACAGGACGGTAGGCCGACTTAGTGCGCCGCGTGCCCATGATCATGGGCACCTTTAGGGTGACCACCTTCATGGTGGCTCCCTTCCGGAGAGGCACCCACTGGCAGCACCTGAAGTTCGATCTCCATCGGCTCGGCGTGCTGGAACTCCAGCGTCACAGAGACGGGTGCACCCTCCACGATGGGTGAGCCCAGTTCCATCAACATCAAGTGTAAACCGCCCGGCGCTAGCGTCACGCTCTCGCCCGCCGGTAGCTCGATGCCACCGGGCAGGGGTACCATGCGCATCACATCGCCGTCCATCTCCATAATATGAATCTCGACACGCTCGGTGATCGGGCTGGTCGCCCCCAGCAGCATGTCATCGCCATCGCCGTGATTGGTGAGAGTAACAAAGCCACCGCCCGCTCCGGCCCCCGGCGGAGTGGCGCGTGCCCAGGGGTGGGCAACCTCAATAGAGGATGCCTGCCCCGCCATACCTTCCTGGCGGGCACCACCATGATGGGCGGCCGATAGCGGTGCGCTTATTAACAGCATCGTTAGTAGCCACACAACCTTTGACGGCATTATGCGCTGCGGAAACATGATTCTCTCCCCAATCAATCCGTTACTAGCAGACAACCACTCGGTCGCGACCACTGCGTTTCGCCTGGTACAGCGCTTGGTCGGCGCGCTGCATCGAGCGTTGGTAGTCTGGGTGGCCATCATGAAGCGTAACCCCGACGCTCACCGTGACGTTCAATAGCGTATCGGCAGCGGCTAACATCGGCTCTTTGGCCACCGCGTGGCGCAGCCGTTCGGCAAACAGTCGGCTGCCGTCTTGATCCGTATCCACCAGCACAATCAGAAACTCTTCACCGCCCATACGAAACACGTAGTCGCCACCTCGGGTCGAGCGGTCAAGAATTCTGGCCACCTGCTGCAGTACGTTATCGCCAGCATCATGGCCATGGGTGTCATTAATTGATTTGAAGTGATCAATATCCACCATGAGCAGCGCAAAACACTTTTCCGAATGCCGGGCGATCTCTATTTCACGGCTCAGCACCACCGAGAGGAACTTGCGATTGAGCAGACGCGTCAGGCTATCGCGGCCTGCTTCGAGCCCCGAGGCGCGATCCAGAACGTCATCCAACAGCATCAAGATCGTGCGAGCCGCATCGCGAATGCTGCTCAACGCAGTCAGGCGACGCTGGCTGTCTGAGTCGCCTAGCTGGGCGAGCCACTCCTCGTCCACGCGACGAACATGCTGTGAAATGGTGGTAATTTCCGGCGCGCCCTCAAAGGCGTGGCACGCTTTATGGTGATACCAAAGCCCAAACTCGGAGCTGGCTAATCGGGGTAAAGCCGTCGTTGCCTGCTGCGCAGCCACGGCAAACATCAGTGCGTTCTCCCAATCGAGCAGTGCGGAGCGCTGTCGCTCGCGCTCATCGCCGATGCTCTGGGTTAAAGAGAACAGCTTATAGGCTTCTTCCATACGGGTATTACGATTATTCGCCACTGAATAGGCATGGCTCATTATTTCCATGGCCATATCAATATGATCAGACACGTAAACCGCTGCATCACCGGAAGAGAGTTCAGCGCTAAAGGTGCTGTTAATGTGCTCATAAAGCGCCTGCTTTAGCTGCCGTGCGCCATTAAGTACCAAGTTCACCGGGATATCGATACGCGCATGCACCTGGCCGACTTTTTCCTGCTGCTCGACCAGGGATTCGAAATCGGCGTGCTCGACGGCAAACATAGCGCTGAGCCAGCGCTGCATGGAGGGGTGAAGCCGGTTTTTCACCTGCTCATTGGAGAGAAACAGCGACGCGTGGGGGTCTTCCAGCATCACTTGATAGAAATGATCGGCAAAGATATCGCGGCGGGATTCCACCAGTGTCTCCACCGCTTGGCGTAGCGCCAAAGGCGTGCGCTCCAGGAGTGACTGCCACTCGGCAGCGAGCTGATGTTTGTCTTTATAACGCATATCCCACCCGATGGTTATTGTTGAAACCCGCCATATTACACATAAAACGCAGCGCCAAAACCTACTCAGCGCAGGGTTTTAAGCAAAAAGCCCCCTCTTTTCTACATGAAACGAGAGGGCTATTAGAGTGTGCTCTGTCAACAGGAAAAGAAAGGTTAAAGTGGTTGTGGATAACTTAAACCGTCAAATGCTGCTTAATCAGCTCGTTGGAGAGTTCGCTGATCTCGCCTTTGGCCACCGGGCGGCCGCGGTCCATGATCACGAAGCGGTCGGCGTATTTGCGGGCGAAGGGTAGCTTCTGCTCTACCAGCAGCACCGTCAGGCCGTCCTCTTTGATCAGTTGGCGAATCACCTGGCCGATTTGGGCGACGATATTGGGCTGAATGCCCTCGCCGGGCTCGTCCAGAATCAGCAGTTTCGGTTCAATCACCAGCGCGCGGCCAATGGCGAGCTGCTGCTGTTGCCCACCGGAGAGATCGCCGCCACGGCGGTGTTTCATCTCTTTGAGCACCGGAAACAGCTCGTAGATACGCTCGGGGATTTTTTTCAGCCCGTCGCCTCGCGCAGCAAGCCCGGTACGCAGGTTCTCCTCCACCGTCAGCAGCGGGAAGATCTGCCGCCCCTGGGGCACAAAACCGATGCCCAGTCGCGAGCGCGCTTCCACGGCTTTTTTGGTGAGTTCGATCTCGCCATCATTGCCCTGGTAGCGCAGTTGGCCGCTCTTCACCGCGACTTCGCCCATGATGGCTTTCATCAGGGTGGTTTTACCCACCCCGTTGCGACCCATCACACAGGTGCACTGCCCGGCGGGCACGTCTAGGTCTAAGTCCCACAGCGTATGGCTCTCGCCGTAGAACTGGTTGAGCTTTTCAATCGCCAGCATCAGGCGCTCTCCTCTTCATCCGACCCTAGATACACCTCGACCACTTTGGGGTCGTTGGAGACCTGATCCATGCTGCCTTCGGCCAGCACGCTGCCCTGGTGCAGCACGGTTACTTTGCGCGCAATCGAGCGCACAAAGCCCATGTCGTGCTCCACCACCACCACCGACTGCTTGCCCGCCAAACCGGTGAGCAGCTCGGCGGTGCGCTCCATCTCCTGCTCAGTCATCCCGGCCACCGGCTCATCCACCAGCAGCAGGCGCGGGCGCTGCATCAGCAGCATGCCAATCTCCAGCCACTGTTTTTGGCCGTGGGAGAGAATACCGGCGGGCTGAAAGCGCAGCGCAGTCAGGCCGATGGTTTCCAGCACGTCGTCAATGCGGTCTTTAATCTCCCCGGTCATGCGGGCGGTCAGCGTGGGAAAGATGCGCTTGTCGGCGGCCATGGCAAGCTCCAGGTTCTCGAATACGCTGAGCGCTTCGAACACCGTGGGCTTCTGGAACTTGCGGCCAATGCCGAGGCTAGCGATTTCCGGCTCGTTCATCTGCAGCAGGTTATGGCGGCTGCCGAACCACACGCTGCCTTCGGTGGGGCGGGTTTTGCCGGTAATGATATCCATCATGGTGGTTTTACCGGCCCCGTTGGGGCCGATAATGCAGCGCAGCTCGCCGTCGTCGATGGTCAGGTTCAGGTTATTGATGGCTTTAAAACCATCAAAGCTGACGGTGACATCTTCCATATACAGAATCGGGCCGTGGCGCACGTCGACCGGCGAGGCCTCGGTGGCCATAAAATCAAACACCCGATCCCGCGCTTTTAGCGATTGTAATAGGCTCATGCGGCGGCCTCCTTGGGTGGGTGATCATCCTCTTTGCGGCGTTTTAGGTGGCCTAACAGCCCCGCTACACCTTTGGGCAGCAGCACCGTGACCAGCACGAATAGCGCGCCCAGAGCGAACAACCAGGCGTCGGGCATAATGCCGGTGAAGATGGTTTTGGCGTAGTTGACCAAAATAGCGCCGATCACCGCGCCGTACAGCGTGGCCCGGCCACCCAGCGCCACCCACAATACAATTTCAATCGAGAACAGCGGCGAGAACTCGCTGGGGTTGATAATTCCTACTTGCGGCACATAAAGCGCCCCGGCAAGGCCCGCCAGCATGGCCGAGACCACAAACACAAACAGCTGGAAGCGCTCGACGCGGTAGCCAATAAAGCGCGTGCGCGCTTCGGCGTCCCGCGTGGCCACACATACCCGGCCCAGCTTGCTGGTGACGATTGCCCGGCAGAGGATATAGCCCAGTGCCAGCGCCACGCCGGTAGCAATGAACAGCCCCAGCCGCGTGTCGTTGCTGCGCAGGTTGAAGCCCAGCAGCTCACGGAAATCGGTGAGGCCATTGTTGCCGCCGAAGCCCATCTCGTTGCGGAAGAAAGCCAGCATCAGGGCAAACGTCAGCGCCTGGGTGATGATCGACAGATACACCCCGGTCACCCGCGAGCGGAACGCCAGGAAGCCGAACACCAGCGCCAGCAGGCCAGGGGCCAGCAGCACCATGGCAAAGGCGAACCAGGCCATATCGAAGCCCAGCCAGTACCAGGGCAGGCTATCCCAGTTCAGAAACACCATGAAGTCGGGCAGAACCGGATGGCCATAGGTGCCACGGTCGCCAATCTGGCGCATCAGGTACATGCCCATGGCGTAGCCGCCAATGGCGAAAAACGCCCCATGGCCCAGGCTCAAGATGCCCAGGTAACCCCATACTAAATCGACCGCAACGGCGAGCAGCGCGTAGCTCAGGTACTTGCCGAACAGGTTAACAGTGTAAGCGTTCACATGCAGCGGGTGCCCCTGGGGCACCGCCAGATGCAGCACGGTGACCAGCAGCAGCGCGGCAAACAGCACGCCGAGGAAGGTCTGAGTGGCCCGCTCACCGAACGGGCGGGTGAGCCAAAACTGGCTGGATGTTGCTTGCGTCATCATGGGTTAGCCCTCCGCAGCCCGGCCCTTCTGCGGGAAGAGTCCACGCGGGCGTTTTTGAATAAACAGAATGATGAAGACCAGCACGATAATCTTGGCCAGCACCGCGCCCGCCCAAGGTTCCAGCACCTGGTTGATCACCCCCAGCGAGAGCCCCGCCACTAGCGTGCCCCACAGATTACCCACGCCGCCGAACACCACCACCATGAACGAGTCGATGATGTAGTTTTGTCCGAGGTTGGGGCCTACGTTGGTGAGCTGGGAGAGCGCCACGCCCGCCAAGCCCGCCACGCCGGAACCCAGCGCAAAGGTCATGATATCCACGCGGGTGGCGCGAATACCCATAGAGCGCGCCATGGCGCGGTTTTGGGTAACGGCACGCACTTCAAGCCCTAAGCGGGTGCGACGCATAATCAGCATCAGCGCGGCAAACACCACCAGCGCAAAGCCAAGCACGTACATACGGTTGAGGGTCAGCGAGAGCGCGTCGTTGATCACCAGCGAGCCGCTCATCCACTCTGGCGTCACCACGGTGCGGTTGAGCGGTGAAATCACCGTGCGCACCAGTTGCTGAAGAATCAGGCTGATACCGAAAGTGGCCAGCAGGGTTTCCAGCGGGCGGCCTTTGAGGAACTGAATCACGCCCCGCTCAATGGCAATGCCCACCAGCGCGGCCACCATAAAGCCCGCCGGAATCGATAGAATCAGCGCCAACCCGGGCTGGCCCGGCAGCAGTTGCTGCATCATCCAGGTGGTGTAGGCGCCTAACATCATTAGCTCGCCGTGGGCCATGTTGATCACGCCCATCACGCCAAAGGTGATGGCCAGGCCGATGGCCGCCAGCACCAGGACCGATCCCAGGCTCAGGCCAAAGTAGAGCGTTTCGAGGCCACGATTGAGCTTGAGGTTTTGCTCGATACTGAGGAGCGCCTCTCTGGCCGCGTCGGCGACCACTGGGTCATCGCCATTGGCCGCGCGATTGAGGGCCACACGGGCACGCGGATGCAGGCTGCCACGCAGCGCTTCCACACCTTCCATCTGGCCCGCTTCGGTTTGATAAATGGCCAGTGCCTGTGCTAACCGACGCTGCACCTGGCTATCCTCTTCTTCGGCAATCAGCGCTTCCAGAGGCTCGGCCAGCGTCTCGTCCACTTCGCCCAACAGGCGCTCGGCGGAGGTACGGCGGCGTTCCACATTGGGCGAGTAGAGGTCCACCACGGCGATGGCGCTACGTAGCTGGTTACGCAGCGCATTGTTGATGCCGATACGGTCCAGGTCGCGGCGGGACATCTCGCCCAGCGGCTCGTTAGTCAGCGCATCGGCCACCGGCCAGTCACGGCCGCGATTATCCAGCACCAGCACGAAGCGGCCATCGTCAGTGCGCTGCAGACGGCCATCGAGCAAGGCTTGCAGCCAGTCGCGGGCGCGCTCATCGTCGCTTTGTAGAATAGCGGTAATGGCTTCGCCTTTATCGCGGTAGGAGTCCACATCCAGCGCGGTCAACAGCGCGAGTGCGGCTTGGTCATCGGGAGTCGAGGAGCTGCTTTGTGCCTGCGCCGACACGGCGGTGCCGAGTAGCATCAGGCACAGTAGCCCCAAGGAAAGGAAACGCCTCATGGGGTTCTTCCTTTGGTGATCAAATGGGAGAGGTAGCGTGCTCCTCTACTGCGCCATTGCGCTGGCGCAGTAGGGGACGAAAGTTACTCGGCGAGCGCTGCTTCGGCTTCTTCTGCTGCGGTGCTGCCCCCACAGGAACCGTTCACAACGTTAAAGTTGCCGCACTCCATGGGCTTGCGCCAATCAGAGATCAGGTCACGGGAGCCCGGCAGGTAATCCGACCAGGCATCGCCTGCCACGGTGGACGGCGTTTGCCAGACGATGTCGAACTGGCCGTTGTCCTGCACTTCACCGATCAACACCGGCTTGGTGATGTGGTGGTTGGGCATCATGGCGGCATAGCCACCGGAAAGGTTAGGCACGGTCACGCCGATAATCGCGTCTTTCACCGTATCCACGTCGGTGGTACCCGCTTTACGCACCGCTTCGGCCCACATGTTGAAGCCGATGTAGTGCGCTTCCATGGGGTCGTTGGTCACCGCCATCTCGTCACCGGTGTGCTCGATCCAAGCGTCGATGAAGTCGTAGTTGGCGTCGGTGTCCACGCTCATGAAGTAGTTCCAGGCGGCCAGGTGGCCCACTAGCGGCCCGGTATCGATACCGGATAACTCCTGCTCACCCACCGAGAAGGCGATGACGGGAATATCCGCAGCATCGATCCCCTGGTTGGCCAGCTCACGGTAGAACGGCACGTTGGCATCGCCATTGATGGTGGAGACCACCGCCGTGGGCTTGCCCTCTTCGCCAAAGCGGCGGATTTCGGAGACGATGTTCTGCCAGTCCGAATGACCAAACGGCGTGTAGTTGACCATGATGTCTTCTTCGGCCACACCGTGCTCATCTTTCAGGAACGCTTCCAAGATGCGGTTGGTGGTGCGCGGGTAGACGTAGTCGGTGCCGATCAGCGCGAAGCGTTCAATACCGACTTCGTTGATCAAATACTCAACGGCAGGAATGGCCTGCTGGTTGGGGGCGGCACCGGTGTAGAAGACGTTTTCAGACGACTCTTCGCCTTCGTACTGCACCGGGTAGAAAAGCAGGCCATTCAGCTCTTCCACCACCGGCAGCACCGCTTTACGGGAGACGGAGGTCCAGTTGCCGAAGATCACATCCACTTCTTCCTGGGCCAGCAGCTCGCGGGCGCGCTCGGCAAACAGCGGCCAGTTAGACGCGGGGTCAACCACCACGGCTTCTAGCTGACGGCCAAGCAGGCCACCGGCTTCGTTCTGCTGCTCGATGAGCATTTCCACGGTGTCTTTCAGGGTCGATTCACTGATGGCCATGGTGCCGGAGAGCGAGTGCAGAATACCGACTTTGATGGGGGCGTCGTCTTGGGCAACCGCTTGCACGCTGGCGCCCATCACAGCGGCGGTGACCAGGGCAGTGGCGAAACGGCTAAGGGTACGTGGGTGTGTCTTGCGCTGCAGTGTGGTCACTTGAACCTCCTTGCGCCCCTTATGGTTAGGGCTCGTGTTTGGGGTACCGCGACCAAGCGTTGTCGTTATTGAGGCGACGGGGCACTTGGTGCGTCCACTCGTGGGTCGCGAGTTACAACTCGTATTCACACGTCGCTATACACACTGCAAGGGGTGCGCCAATGTGGAACAAAGGCCACTATTAAAAATACAATCAATCACTTAGCCGTGTACAAAAAAACACAACTCAGGCGGCTTAGCACCAAGATGGCGCAACGCGGCGGCGCGCATGCACGATATTCATGCACCAACACGGCGCTTTGCACCACCGGCGGGGATGCACCATAAAAAAAGCGCCCTAGCAGACGCTAGGGCGCTTTGGGGGTACCGCACTGAGCGTTAGTTAGCGGCAGTGGCCGCTTTATTACGACGCTTCTTGAGCAACGGCAGGCCCAGCGACAGCATCGCAATCACCAACAGAGAGAGCGAAATCGGCTTATCGATAAAGGTGCTCCAGTCGCCACCAGAGATCTGCAGCGCCCGGCGCATGGACTCTTCCATAATGTTACCCAGGATCAGCGCCAGAATCAGCGGCGCCGTGGGGAAGCCAAACAGGCGCATGCCCAAGCCCAACAGGCCAAAGCCCAACAGCAGCAGCAGGTCGAAGACGCTAAAGCTCATGCCGTAAACGCCGATCATGCAGAAGATTAAAATCATCGACAGCAGCAGCGGGCGCGGCAGATCGAGGATTTTAGCGATCAGCGGGATCAGCGGCAGGTTCAGTACCAGCAGGAAGATGTTGCCGATGTACATACTGGCAATCACGCCCCAGAACACATCCGGACGTTGCTCCAGCATCATCGGGCCAGGGGTGACGCCCATTACCAGCAGCGCGCCCAGCAGTACCGCCGTAGTGCCGGAACCCGGTACACCCAGGGTTAAAAGCGGCACGAAAGAGCCGGTACAGGCGGCGTTGTTCGCCGCTTCCGGGGCGGCCACGCCCTTAATGTTGCCCTGGCCAAAGGTGTCGCCATCTTTCGCCAGGCGCTTCTCCATGCTATAGCCCAGGAAAGAGCCAATGGTGGCGCCCGCCCCCGGCAATACGCCGGTAAAGAAGCCCAGTACCGAGCTGCGGCTGATGGGGCCAGCAATTTTCTTCACTTCGCCACGGCTCAGCTTGAGCGAGCCGATGGCATTGCGCGGAGCTTCCTTGCCACCGCCCCCACGCAGCAGCATGTAGAACACTTCCGCCAGGGCGAAGATACCCAGCGCCACGACCAGGAAGTCGATGCCGTCGAGCAATTGAATCGAGTTGAAGGTAAAGCGTTCAGTACCGGTTTGCGTGTCGATCCCCACAATCGAGATCATCACACCCACCACCGCCGCAATCAGGCCTTTTACCAAGGATTTATCCGACAGTGACACCACCGCCGTTAAGCCCAGCACCATCAGTGCAAAGTACTCAGCAGGGCCAAAGCTCACCGCCACTTTGGAGAGCAGCGGTGCCACCAGCATCAAAAAGATCACCGATACCGTACCGCCGATAAAGGAGGCATACGCCGCAATGGCCAGTGCCTTACCCGCCATGCCCTGCTTGGCCATCGGGTAGCCGTCAAAGGAGGTTGCCACCGTGCCCGCCACGCCGGGGGCGTTGAGCAGAATGGATGAGGTCGAGCCGCCGAAAATAGCGCCGTAATAGACCCCTGCCATCAGAATCAAACCGGAGGAGGGCTCCATGGCAAAGGTAATCGGAATCATCAGCGCCAGCGCGCTGATCGGCCCTAGGCCTGGCAGCATACCGATAATGGTACCGGCAAACACACCGGCGAAAACGTAAGCGATATTGATTGGCTCAAGCGCGATGCCAAAGCCATACATCAGATTGTTTAAGGCATCCATGGGAGTGTCTCTCGTTAAAACCCGCTAAGCGTGCGTCAGCACGCCCTGCTCAGAACGGCAGTACGCCGGTGGGTAGGTAAACATCCATTACCCGTGTCATAGTCAGGTAAAGGGCCAGTACCACACCCAGCGATGCCGCCAGGTTGACGCCGTGGCGGCGATAGCCGTAGTAGGCGGTTAAACCAACGCTTAAGAGCGTGGAGGCCAAGACAAAGCCCAGCGGCACCAGCAAAAACGCATAGGCGGCGATGGCTAACGAGGTCACAATGACACGCGCCCAGGGGGTGAACAGCAGCGGGCCGTTGGTAGCCTCATGGTCGATCTCATCGGCACCAGCAATGGCGCTCGGCTTTTCAAAAAACAGCAGCGCCGCCAGCAGCAGCAGAGACACGCCCAATACTTTGGGGAACAGGTCGGAATCCACCGGGCGCGGTAAGGGGAACGTCGGGATTTGCCAAGCCATGGCTAAATAAGCAGCCGCCACCAGTGCCAGTACAAGCGCTAGCCACTGGTTAGTATTCAATCGGGTCATTGGGATTTCTCCGAAGGAGCCAACGCGGATGCGCTGGCCCTCGCGGTAACAGACAGAAGATCCCAGCGGCGTGGCGCCGCCGGGGAATCTCTAACGGGCGCTGGCGCTTACTGGCGCAGCAGGCCCAGATCGGTCAGCACGCTGCTGAACTGCGCTTGCTGATCGTCCAGGAAGGCACCAAACGTTTCGCTATCCTGGTAGGCATCGATCCAGCCCAGCTGGTCGCTGGCTTCGCGCCATGCGTCGGTTTCGAGCATTTCAGCGAATAGCGTTTCGTAGTACTCCACCGCTTCTTCCGGCATTTCCGGCGCGCCCATCACGCCACGCCAGATATCGAAGGTGTAGTCGTAGCCCTGCTCTTGGTAGGTGGGCACTTCGGCCAAACCGCCGCCCAGACGCTCTTCAGAAGAGACGCCCAGCGCGCGCAGCTGGCTGCCTTCGCCAAGCTGGCCCACGGCTTCACCAGCACCACCGATCACCGCTTCAATGTGGCCGCCCATCAGGTTGGTCATGGCATCGCCGCCGCCAGAGAACGGGATATAGTTCACTGCCGAGGGCTCCATTCCCGCCGCCGACGCCAAGCCCGCCATCGAGATGTGGTCCATGGAGCCTGGCGCACTGCCGCCGCCCACACTCAGGCCGGGATTGGCTTTGAGCGCTTCGAACAGGTCTTCCAGGGTTTGGTATTCGGAATCCGCCGCGACCAGAATAATCGAGTAGTCGGTGTTGATACGCGCAATCGGCGTGAAGTCAGTGTGGTCGTAGCGGGAAGCGCCTGCCAGCGGCACCAGAATCATCGGCGGGCTGGTGGCAAACAGTTTGTGGGGGTTGCCGCTATCGCGGGCAATTTGAGCCCATGCAACCGCACCGCCGCCGCCTGGTACGTTAATTGCGGCGAAGTTTTCGTCGGCCAGACCTTCCTGCTGAATCACACGAGACACCGTACGTACCAGCGTATCCCAACCACCGCCGGGGTTGGCGGGGGCGATGAATTCGATGGACTTGCTCGGCGTCCACTCCTGCGCTTGGGCAGATGTCGTCATGGCCAGGGCCGCCATCGGCAGGGCCAGCACGGCGATGCGCTTCAAGGAAAGCGTAGTCATTGGCGTTCTCCACGTTTTTGTTCAGGCGTTATTGTTCAAACGGTGTTTTGGTGGGCGCGGTTTGTTGTGTGCGCCGAACAAACCAAAAGCACGGCTAACCAGCAGCGCTTAGCACTCGATGATTAGCTTTGTGTGGTTACGCCGTGAACGTTAGAAGAGTGCTACCCCCGACGACAAGCTTATGACCATAAACGACAAACTGTTCTTTTTGTGCGTTTTGTTCATTTTGTTCACGCCGAGGCACTTAGAGACTGTCCAACCACCCCTTAGCGGCGCCTAGCAGCCGATAGCGCCGTTCGGGGCGGCCAACATCGCCATACCCTAGCTCGGCGCTCACCGCCTGTTCAGCGACTAAAAACTCCAAATAGCGCCGCGCGGTTGAGCGGCTGGCGCCCATAGTGCGTGCTACCTGCATCGCGGTGAGCGAGTCGGGCGCGGCAGCCAGCGCATCCACCACCCGGCGCAGCGTTAAGCGGTCGATGCCCTTGGGTAGCGCTCGGCTGTCGGAGCGTGTGGGTTCGCTCGGGGTAACCCGGGCCAACACGTGATCCAACTCGTCCTGGCTCATCTCGGCACGGTTCGCCAGCACTTCACGCTCGCGGCGGAAGCGGGTCAACATCTGGTTCATGCGGGCCGCTTCAATGGGTTTGATCAGATAATCGAATACGCCGCCGCGCAGCGCTTCGCTGATGGTCTCCACCTCCTTGGCGGCGGTCACCATCACAATATCCACATGAACATGATCCCGTCGGATGGCTCAGAGTAGTTCGAGCCCCTCCACGTCGGGCAAGTAGGCATCCAGCAAAATGAGCTGAATATCAGCGGCGTGCTGGGCCATCAGCGCCTTGGCTTCACTGCCGTTGCGCGCCATGCCGACCACATAAAACCCGTCGCCCTGCTCAATAAAGGCGCGGTGGATATCGGCGATGCGAAAATCGTCTTCGACGACCAAAATGCCGTATTGCGTCGCAGACATGGCGTTTCCTCTTATTCATTAGCGTCGTCATTATTCGTGTCGTTATGAGGGCGCAGGCTCGGTGGCGGCCTCGGCGCATAGCGAGCGGTCCAGCACGGCAATAAAGCATGCGCCGCCCAGTTCGCTCTCTTCCAGCGTCACTGCGCCCCCGTGCTGGCGGCACAGCCGCGCCACCAGAGCCAGCCCTATGCCCCGATGCTTGCCGGTTTTGGTGGAAAATCCTTCGGCAAAAATCGACTCCGCATGCTCGGCGGGCACCCCGGCACCGTTATCTTCCACTTCAATAAGTAGCTGCTCGCCCAGGTCGGTGAAAAACAGCCGCACAGTGGGCTGGTCGCCGTGAGGGCCGTTGAGCGCGGCGTGGCAGGCGTTATCCAGTAAGTTACCCACCACGCTCATCATGACCTCTTGGCCGGTGGGCGTTAGCGGGCAGGAGAGCGA
Source organism: Vreelandella sp. L-25 (assembly GCF_056857535.1). NCBI lineage: Bacteria > Pseudomonadati > Pseudomonadota > Gammaproteobacteria > Oceanospirillales > Halomonadaceae > Vreelandella > Vreelandella sp. L-25. The sequence goes on along the minus strand of NZ_JBSXNH010000066.1, from coordinate 204,521 downwards.
GCTCTGCTCGTCGATTTCTAACGTAACGCCCAGCTCGCGGGCGCGGGTGAGTTTGCCCAGCAGCGTGCCGCTCAATACCGCATCCGCCACGTGGCGCATTAAAAAGCTCATTTGCGCCTGGGCGCGCTCGGTTTCCTGATGAATCAGCGCCAGCGCTTCGTCGATACGCTGCAACTGCAACAGGCCGGAGATGGTGTAGAGCTTGTTGGAGAACTCGTGGGCCTGGGCGCGCAGCATATCCACATCGCGACTGGCTTGGGTGAGTGCTTGGGAGAGGTCGATAATTTCTCGGCGGCTACGAAAAGTGGCCACAGCCCCTTCTATTTCCCCTTCATGCAGAATCGGCACTCGGTTGACCACCACCGGGTGATCCCCCAGCCACATCTCCTGGTCAAACTCCTGCTCGCCATGCTTCAAGACTTCCAACAGCCGCGAATTGGGCACCACCTCACGGATCGGCTGACCCAGCAGCACATGCTCGTCGGGCAGCTCTAAAAAGCGCCGCGCCTGCTGGTTCACCAGGGTGATATGGCCATCCTGGTTCACCGCGAGAATGCCTTCGTGAATCGATTGCAGGATGGCCTCTTTCTCCATCGCCAAGCGGGCGATTTCGTAAGGCTCCAGCCCTAAAATGATCTTTTTCAAGTGCTGCGACAGCCAGTAAGCGCCCGCAAACCCCAGCACAATCATCAGCGCCACCAGCGCCCAGCCGAGGCTGGTGTAGCGGGCCACATCCATATCGACGCGGTCGAGCATAAAGCCCACCGAGACCACCCCGATGATATTGCCCTCCTCATCCCACACCGGCGTTTTGCCGCGCATGGCCGTACCCAGCGTGCCGGTGGCTTCGGAGACATACGACTGGCCATAGATAAGCGCCTGGTCGTTATCGCCGCCCACCATGGGCTGGCCGATACGCTCGGGCACAGGGTGGGAGTAGCGGATCGATTGGGCATTACCCACCACCACGTAGCGCGCGCCGGTCTCCTGACGCACTCGTTCGGCAAGGGGTTGAATAATGGCGGAGGGGTCAGGAGAGGAAAAAGCGTTTACAATCTGCGGCATCCCGGCCACGGTTTTGGCCACAGCCAGTGCCCGCTAGCCCATTTGGTGGGTGATGATCTCGGCTTTGCGGTGGTTCAAATAGGTGCCCTGGGCCAGCAACATGCCCGATAACAGTAGCCCCACCAGCATCATTACCTGTAGGCGAAAACTGCGCTTATACCAGCGGCGCTTGGCGCGGGTGCGGCGCCAGCGCTGTAATTCGGCCAGTGTTCTAGGGCGGGGGGCGGTCATAACGGAACTCATGGTGCGCGACCGCGTCATTATGGCACGCAGTGCCAAGCGGCGTTAGTCGTTGCGCTTTCACCTCACTTTGCTTATATAGCAGCCACTTACTGAACCCAAGCTCAAGGAGGAGTGTCGTGCGACATTTGCTACGCTCACTGGTATTCACTAGCAGCGCACTTTGGGCGACCGGCGTTGCGGCCTCGCCGTTCTATGCGCCGCCGCCTCCGAAAGAGGACACCCCCGAATTTAGCGGCGATGCGGAGCTTGGTTTTACCCGTCTTTCTGGCAACACCGACAGCCAAACACTGATCGGCAAATCGCGTCTGACCTGGCTGACCGGTCAGTTGACCCATTCGCTACGCGGCGAAGTGCGTAACGTCAGCAAGGATGGCGAAACCAGCGCGGAGCAATATCTGCTCGCAGGGCGTGAACGCTACGACTTTAGCGGGCCGCACTACCTGTTTGGCTTTGCCCGCTGGGAGAAGGACCGTTTTGCCGGGTACGGCCAACAGCTTTCGGTAATTGGTGGCTATGGACGGCAGTTGTTAGAGAATAAGCAGCACACGCTCTCGCTGGAAGCAGGCCCGGGTTACCGCAATGATCGCCCGCGAAAAGAAGATAACCAGCAGTTGGCCGTGGCCTATACCGCGCTGGACTACCGCTACCGACTCTCTGATTACGCTGATATTGCCCAGGAGATGTCGGTAGAGTACACCGATGCAAACACCACCGGCCGTTCGCTAACGGCGCTTACCGCCCGTCTTAACGCTAGGCTGTCGCTGCGCCTCTCTTATGAAGTGAAGCACAACTCACAACCCCCGGAGGATGCCAGCGAGCGCACTGATACCACGACCAGCGCCTCGCTGCTGTATAGCTGGTAGCACCATCATGGTGCTACCCACGCCGATTAGAAGTGAAATTTAACCAGTGCACTCACCGCGCTTTCCGTATCCATAACGCTGTCGGAAAGGCCATATTTATTGTGCCAGTAGGAGTACTCAATCCCTGCGTAGAGCACTCCTGGACGGCCACGGTAGTGCCCTAAGTCTAATTTTAGCTGTGGGTTGAAATGAAACTCTGCGTCATGGTCCGATGCCGACGTTGAGTAGTCGATATAGCCATCAAACAGAAAACGCGATGCTCCCACCTCAAACGGCGCACCCCAGGTGAGCGTCATTTGCAGATCATCGGCGATTTCACTGTTATTGACGTAGTAGAACGTGCTGTTGAAGTACGTTGTGCCTGGCACGTCCCAGGCGAAGCTCACGCCTGTCAGAATGTTGGTAGCATTGGTGCCACCGCCAAATTCATAGGTTCCTGCTAGCGACACATCTTTCAGCGCGCCCCGCTGCAAATCGACGCCACTTAGCCAGCCAAGGCTGAGCGTTGGGGAGAATTCGCCATACAGATCGTCGTCACCATCGGCTTTACCTCGCCCTTGGTTACGATCCACAAACAAAAAAGTGCCGCCCCAGTCGTGTGCCGTCACGTTTTCAAAGGTGACATAGGTATCGGTGCGCTCATTACGCCCAAACGCTTGGTACTGATCGCTATATAGCAGCGAGATACTTGAGTCTGAAAATAGTTTTTCAGCCGAGGCAAGCGGTGATATCAACATGGCAGCGGCTAAACTAGCGATGGGTAAATATTTCATTGGGTCCCCTTATTGTTCAACACTGGCTATGCCAGCAAATTCAGTTAAACCGCAGCGGTACTTCGCCGCTACGGCGTTTCTTTTCTCAACTACGGTGTGCCCAGGCAGTCATACGCTTTTCTAATTGGGCAAACAGTTCGTACATCACCATGGCCATCGCGCTGATCACCAGCAGCCCGGCGAATACCAGCCCCATACGCATTTGCGAACCAGCGCTCATCATCAGGTAGCCGATGCCCTGGTTAGAGGCGACGGTTTCCGATACGACGGTGCCCACAAACGCTAGGGTGATGGCGATTTTCAACGAGGCAAAAAAGTACGGCAGCGAACGCGGCAGCCCTACTTTCAAAAGCACATCCATGCGCCGCGCACCCAGTACTCGCAGCACGTCTTCCATTTCTGGCTCCAGGGTTGCCAGCCCTGTGGCCACATTCACGACAATGGGAAAAAAGCAGATTAAAAAGGCAGTGAGAATCGCAGGTACCGAACCGATACCAAACCAGACCACCAGAATTGGCACAAAGGCCACTTTAGGAATGGCATTAAACCCCACCAGCAGCGGGTAGCAGGCGTTATACAAAAAGCGCGACGAGCCGATGATAAAGCCCAGCACTAACCCGACCGCCACTCCCAACCCAAAACCGATCAGCGTGGTCCAGAAGGTTTGCCAAGAGTGCTGACCAATGGGGCCTGCATAGGTAATCAACGCCTGCGCGGTTTCCAAGGCGCCGGGGAAGATAAAGCTCGGTACGTTAAATAGCCGCACCGTGACTTCCCAGATCATCACCAGCACCACCACCGCGATCCAGGGCGCCAGACGTTCAATCAGTTTGCTATTTACGGTCATAAAAAATGCCTTAATGGTGCCGACGCAGAGAGTCATCGATCAGGTGCTACGCACTTCACCAATCTGGGCGCGTAGTTCCTGCACCAGATCAATAAAGGGTTTTTCGTAGGTGGTCTCCAACGCTCGGGGGCGAGGCAGCTCAATGGAGCGACGCTCAATCACGCGACCTGGGCGGCGGCTCATCACATACACCGTATCGGCTAAGAAGGCCGCTTCACGAAGGTCATGGGTCACCAGCACAACGGTAAATCGCTGGGCTTCCCATAAATCCCGCAGTACGCACCACAGCTCTTCGCGTGTAAACGCATCCAGCGCGCCAAACGGTTCATCCAACATCAGCAGACGCGGCTGGTGGATCAGCGCCCGGCAAATGGACGCCCGCTGCTGCATACCGCCTGATAGCTGCCAAGGGTATTTATTCTCATGCTCGGCGAGCCCGACGGTTTTCAGCAGTGAGCGCGCCCAGCCCACAAACTCCTCGCGGCGCTTACGAAACTGCCGACGGTAGGGCTCAACAATTTCCAGCGGCAGCAGCACGTTATCCAGCGTGGTACGCCAGGGCAGCAGGTTGGCATTCTGAAACGCCATACCGGAGATTTTCAGTGGTCCGGTGACCGGCACGCCATCCACGCTGACACTCCCTTGGGTAGGTGCGTGCAGGCCCGTGCATAACTTCATAAAGGTGGATTTACCGCACCCGGATGGCCCCACGAAGGCGACAAACTCGCCCTCGCGGATGGAGAGATTAATATCCTCAATGGCGTTGCCTGTGCCGTCATAGGCTAGGCTCACATCATCAAAGCGGACAAACGCTGCCGACATTACTCAGCCTCCGGCAGCAGCATGCGCTCATCGACGGGCGGTAAGAAACGGGAGTCGAAGACTTGGCTGGGTGATGGCAGTGTGGGTAGGTCGTAGGCCTTAGCCACTAGCGCAACAGCATCCCGTAGGCGCTCATCGTCCACTCCCCCCACGCCATACTCGCGGGCATCTGGGGTGTCTACCACGCTTTCCAGGGCCAGCTTCAGACGGCGGGTTTCCATTTCAACGTCAATCAAGCTATCGCGCTCGCGCACGTACTCAATCGCCGCTTCGGGATCATCCAGGGTGTCGCCCAGGGCGCGGTTAAACGCCCGCAAAAAGCCTTGCACAGCCTCAGGGTTCTCGTTGGCGAAGGACTCGCTAACAATGATGGCATTGCCGTAAAGCGGGACCCCATACTCGGGGAACGGCATGATGGTGAGCTCCTCTTCGCTCATTCCCCGCTCTTCCAGGTTCAGCAGGCTGGTGAAGTAGAAGCCGGTAATGGCATCGACATCGCCCCGGGTCAGCAGGGTTTCGCGTAGCGCAGGGTCGACGTTTTGCCATGCCACCGCGTCGGCCTCCAGCCCATTGGCAGCGGCAAAGATGCCCCAGGCGCGATAGCCGGTGTCGAAGGCCGGGGCGGCGATGGTCTTGCCTGCCAGGTCAGCGGGGCTCTCGATGCCGCTCTCCTTGCGCGCAAACACCGCCGCGGGCGTGCCGTCATAAACGATATAGACGCCCTTGATGCCGGGGCCTTCCGGGTTTTCCGCAAGGAATTCGACCAGCGCGTTGAGATCGCCAAAGCCCATCTCATAGGCGCCCGAGGCCACCCGGTTCACCGCCCCTGCAGAGCCGCTTCCCGAATCGATCTGAACCTGCAGACCTTCTTCGGCGAAGTAGCCTTTTTCGGCTGCCATCAGAAACGGCGCTGCCGGGCCTTCGAAGCGCCAGTCCAGCTGGAAGCGAATCGAGGTCGTCTCGGCAGCAGCGCCGAGCGGCATCATCAGCACCGCGCCAAATAGCGCTAGCGGAAACAGAGGGGAGCGGGCAGTACGGAAACGAATCGGCATGGCAGTGAGCACCTTGTATACAAAATTGAAGAGGCTTTGCAGCAACACTGCCATCTTTTTCTTTTTACTTTTCATTCATGAGCTTAGGCCTGCAAATGGATCAGCCAGCGCCCTCGAAAGCGCCAAAATGGTGCGCCACGCATTGGCCGCGCACCATTAGAAAACATTTTTGACCAAGCCGTTAGACTTTGGTCTAGGTCATCGGTATACTGTGCTCAGTTTCCTGTCCTCGCGCCATTCATTGAATGGCGCTTTTTTTTGCTTTGAAAACCTGGGGCCAGCGGCGTTAAGTCGGCTCCCTCTTGGGTTTATTAAGCTAAAGGTTCTGCTCCCGCTCTTTCCTGCAACCTCCCATTCCAAATAGGTACTCTTCATGAACCAACCTGCCCAACGCGCCGAGGGGCCCTCGCGGTTTTCCCTCGGCGATCCTATCGTGCTGGTGCTTAGCATCGGCTTCATCGTGGCGTTTCTGGCGCTTTCGTTTTACGACATTGATCGGGTCGCCAACTCTATCAGCGCAGGCTTTGCCTGGACCGCGCTGGTGCTGGGCAGCTATTTCCAGCTGCTGCTTCTGCTGACGTTTTTTATCGCCATCGGCGTTGCTTTAACGCCTGCGGCAAAAGCTAAGATCGGCAATCTCGATGCACCAGAAATAAGCACCTTTAAGTGGCTCTCCATCATTCTATGTACGCTGTTAGCCGGTGGTGGGGTGTTTTTTGCCGCGGGCGAGCCGGTGTACCACTTTGTGGTCACCCCACCCGCCTTTGATACCGAAGCGGGCACCGCTGAAGCGGTATCCGGCGCGCTGGCGCAGTCGTTTATGCACTGGGGCTTTATGGCCTGGGCGGTGCTGGGCTCGCTCACCGCCGTGGTGCTGGCCCATGCGCACTACGTGAAAGGCCAACCGCTGCAGCCGCGCACATTGCTCTACCCGATTTTTGGTGAACGCTTGATGCGTGGCCCGCTGGGCGGCTTAGTGGATGCCTGCTGCGTGATTGCCTTAGTGGCAGGCACGGTAGGCCCCATCGGCTTTTTGGCAACTCAGGTGAGCTTTGGCCTGCATGAGCTGTTTGGCCTGCCGGAAGGCTACACCGGGCAACTGATGATTCTGGCCGTACTGGGCACTATTTATGTGCTCTCCTCCATGAGCGGGGTGCATAAAGGCATCCAACTGCTGAGCCGCTTCAACGTACTGCTGGCGTTGGCAATCGGCGCCGTGATTATCATGTTCGGCCCCACGCTGTTTTTGGTGAACACCTACGTTTCCAGCATGGGCGCGTATGTCAGCGAGTTTTTCACCATGGCCACGATGACCTCTGAAACCGCCCCAGCGTGGTGGATGCAGTGGTGGACAGTGTTCTTCTTTGCTTGGTTTATCGGCTATGCACCGCTGATGGCGATTTTCGTGGCGCGCATTTCACGGGGCCGCAGTATTCGTGAAATGATTCTGGCGGTTGCCGTACTCGCCCCGATTGCCACCACCGTATGGTTTACGCTACTGGGCGGCTCCGGCATTTACTATCAGTTGACCGGGGTAATTGACCTGACCGAAGCGCTCAATAACTTCCAGTTTGACGTGGCGACTCTCACGGTGGCTCAAGCTCTGCCCGGCGGCACCTGGATGGCGCTGGCGATTCTACTACTGACCACGATTTTTGTGGCCACCACCGGCGACTCCATGAGCTATGCGATTGCCGTCGTCGGCGCAGGCCATGATGACCCTAGCCCTTACATGCGCGCTTTTTGGGGTATTGCGATGGCCCTGATGGCGGCCGTGCTGCTGTATATGGGTGCAGGTCAAATTGGCGCGCTGCAGCAGTTTATCGTGATCACCGCGATCCCGGTGTCGCTGATTCTGCTGCCCTCGCTATGGAACGGCCCGCAAGCGGCTTACGCCATGGCGCGGGAACAGGGCATCATCGACTAACGGTGATCAGCTAGCTCTAACTACAGCCCTTCCAACAGCCGCAGAATCATCTGCGGCTGTTGGTTCACCCGGGTCAGCATCGCGATACCCACCTGCTGAAGCAGTTGGGCGCGAATAAGGTTGGAAATTTCTTGCGCGTAGTCGGCGTCTTGAATACGCGACTGTGCGGCGGAGGTGTTAATGATGTTGGTGTTGAGCCCGTCAATGACGCTCTCGAAGCGGTTCTGCACCGCGCCTAAATAGCTGCGCTGGCGGTCGACCTGCTTCATGGCTTCATCGACGATATCCATTGGTTTGGGCGTGGCCGAGCCATCATCTAATACGCTGAAGTTATCCAACCCCAGCGCCTGATGCCCCATCGCCGAAAAGCTCACGCCAATCACATCCCCAGCGTTGGCCCCTACCTGAATATTGAGCGTTTTATCGCGCTCGATCAGCTTAATGCCGTTAAAGTTGCTCTGCTTGGCGACGCGGTCAATCTCTTCCAGCCGTTGGTCGATCTCTAACTGAATAGACGCGCGATCTTCTGAGGAATTGGTGCCGTTGAGCGCCTGAACGCTGAGTTCGCGGATGCGCTGAAGGCTATCGTTGATCAGGTCCAACGAGCCTTCGGCGGTTTGCACCATAGAGATGCCGTCGTTGGTATTACGGATCGCTTGGTTCATACCGCGAATTTGTGCGCCCATGCGATTGGCAATCGCCTGGCCTGCCGGGTCATCCTTGGCGCTATTAATACGCAGCCCAGATGACAGACGCTCCATGGAGGTCTGCATCGCTTGCTGGCTACTGCGTAGATTATTCATCACCAGTAGCGACGTGATATTAGTCGCAAGGCTGATCACGGGCGTGACCTCGGAAGTGAACGCAAACAGTGCGGTGGTAGCGTGAATATCGGCCTATCTTTAGAAAACGTGAGCCCTGCCCCGTAAAACTTTCCCAGTCGCTACTATTTTTTTCAGTTCGGTTTTTTCAGTTCGGTCTCTTCAGTACGGCTAGCACTTCGTCCACTGGCCCCCGAACATAGTCATGATGAAAGTAGCCATCGTCGACCACTTCGCCATCCCAGACCACAATGTCTAAGTCCATGGTCCGGGGGCCAGATTTGATCGGCCCGCGAACACGGCCTAAGCGATGCTCAACCTCTTTTAGGTAGGCTTTAAAGTCGCCCAGCTCAAGCGTAGTGCGCACCACCAGGGCGGCATTTAAGAAGTCTGGCTGCTGCTGAAAGCCTACCGGGGCAGTGCGCACCGCTTCGGAGCGGGCCAGCAGTTCGCACTCACTGCTCAAAATCTCAAGGGCTTGGGCAAAGTGGTGCTCTGGCTCAATATTGGTTCCTAGCGAGATAACGCACTCGTGTTGAGCCGACGCGGGCGGGGGGGTTGACGTTACGGGTGACGACCTTAATGACATAACTATATCCCAATATAAGAGGCTGGATGACTAACGGCTGGTGAGCCTATGACCTAGCCCACACCGTTTTAGCGTATAGGCATCAATCGGCGCCCCAACAGAGTAGACGGTTAATCATCCCGTTCAATCTCTGTACAAGTTATTGACAAACGCTACGCTCACGCAGAGAGTCTTTTTGATTACCATGACAACGTTAGTTAACAAACACTACCTGCTGCGAGGGATAAAGCAATGGAGACACCTGCTGCACTTGTAACCGGCGGCGCCACGCGCCTGGGCCGCTATTTTGCTGAAGCGCTAGCCGATAAGGGCTTTGATATCGCGTTACACGTGAATAGCTCCCGGGGGGAAGCAGAGGAAGTGGCAGACGCAATTCGCGGCAAGGGTCGTGAGTGCGAGATTCTGCCCTGCAACTTTTTAGAGGATTCGCTAGAAGGATTAATCACCCAAGCTAAAACGCGTTTTCCTGGGTTGAACGTGCTGCTCAATAGCGCCTCAGCTTATGAACCAGCGCCGATTGCCCGTACCGATATGGCCATGCTGGAGACCCAGTTTCGGGTCAATATGTTTACCCCGCTGCTACTCACACGCCATTTTGCCGAGGCGGTAGAGCACGGTCAGGTGATCAACATCATCGACAACAAAGTGGCCTATCACCAATATCCGTATGCGGCGTACCTGCTCTCCAAGAAAAGCCTAGCTGAGATGACCCGTATGGCAGCGCTGGAGTTTGCTCCGCGCCTACGGATTAACGGTATCGCCCCCGGGGTAGTGCTGCCTGCCTCCCAGCGTACCAGCGACTATATCCAATGGCGCATCGAAGGCATTCCGGTCAATCACCAAGGCAACCCAGCACACCTTGTACAAGCCTTGCACTATTTGCTGGATAATGCCTTTGTGGCCGGGCAAGTGCTATTTGTAGACGGCGGCGAATCGATCAACCTAGAGGGTCGCCACTCCGAAAACTACCCTGGCGAGCGGCGCGACTGACCCAACGCAATGAGGCCGCCCGAAGGCGGCCTCATTGGCTTACCTAAGCGTACGCTTAGGTTTCATCCACATCATCATGGTCCGGCTTATGGTGATCCGGTTCATGCTCAAGCGAGGCTTCGCTACGCTCTGCAAGCGGTGCCGTCTCGGTGCGCTTTCTTTCCGCTTTCGCATCCAGAATGCGCACGTTGGCGGGCGGAGTCTTGCCGCCTTTGGTTTCGCCAAAGTAGAGCGTGGTATGCGGGAACGGAATCTCGATACCCGCCGCATCAAAGCGCAGTTTCACTAGGCGGTTGTAGGCACGGCCTACAGCCCACTGATCGCCTGGCGTGGTCTTGATCACGACACGGATATTAACCGAGCTGTCGGCCAGCGCGGTGACACCCGCCACGGTCATATCTGCCAATAGTTTATGACCATGCTCTTCGCTGGCTTTAAGATCTTCGAAGGCCAGCTGTAGCTGCTCGATCGCCTCGTCGATACTTTCGTTGTAACCAATACCGTACTCGCCCACATGGTTGCCGTACTCACGCATGTAGTTGGAGACGGTATCCACACTGGAGAACGGCACGATATGGTAGGTACCGGACAGGTCACGAATGCCCACCGAGCGGATACTCAAACGCTCGGCCGTGCCGGTCACGCCGCCCACGGTCACCACGTCGCCGGTGTTCATGGCGTTCTCTACCTGAATGAACACCCCGGTGATCACATCCTGCACCAGCTTCTGGGCACCAAAACCAATCGCCAGACCCAGCACACCGGCACCAGCAATTAGCGGCCCAATATTGATGCCGATTTCCGAGAGCACGATCATGCCGGTGATGGTCACCATGGCAATGGCCAGCGCATTACGGAACAGACTCAGCAGCGTTTTGGCACGGGCAGAGGGTTCGCCGTGACCGGTTTCCGGATTGAGCTTGTGCTCGATCAGGCTTGCCAAGCCCAGCCATATGCCCAGCGACACAATCAGGATCACTGCTACGCTGATCAGGTTACCCACCAGATTGGCACCGCGCTCGGAGGCGTACCAGCCGGCCAGGTCAAAGGCGCCCCAAGCATCCAGCACCACCATGATCACCGCAACGACGATCACCGTGCGCAGCACGCGCAGCGCGTTGGGTACGTAGCTGTTCAACCGGACTTCCAGCAGCGGCAGCTTACGGCGCAGGTCATCGGAGAGTTGAATACGACGACCAATGGTCTGTGTCAGGAACGCAGACAGCAGCAGGCCCACGACCACGGCGCCGAGCGTCTTCAACGTCGCAAAGAGGACAAAGGGCAGCGCATCACCCGGACGGGTAAGCGTCAGTACAAACACCATTAAGAAATAGATCAGCGCGAACAGGTGCCACGTGCGGGCAAACAGCTGCAGCGATACACGGCTCGCCGTCAGCGTCGAGCGCGCGCTCATTTGATTTAGATTATCGCGCAGCCGCACGCGGTTTTTGAGCACCACGCCCACCGCATAAATAAACGCCAGCAGCATAATCAGCGTGCCGACCGCTTGTCCCAGGGTGGCGGCCACATAGAAGTTGACCAGCGGTACGACGACCATCAGGCCGTATCCCACCATGCCAATCAGGCGCGCCAGCCAGCGGTTCCAATACGAGGCTTCTTGAGCTGAAATCGGTAATAAGCGAAGACCCTCGTAACGCGAGGAGAACAGCATTCGCACACCGGCTTTGAGCAGCTCGATGATCAAGAAGGCATTTAAAAACAGCGACGCGCGGGTAGAGAGTTCACCGGTCTCCCCCACGGCAAAGGTGGCCACCAAGTTACCGCCAACGTACGCCAGGGCGATCAAAAGAATATCGACGACCGCGGCGATCGCGACACACAGCACTAAACGTAGCACCGGCGTCAGTCCCGTGCCCTGCTGTGACCAGCCGCTGATTTTGGTGAACAATGATTTTGCCAACCGGCGGAACACCATAAAAATGGCGAAGGTCGCCACGATCACGATGCCCAGATTGATGGCTGCGTTCATGAAGGCCGCCATATCGAAGCTGCTGCCCGCGCCTTGGCCGGTGAATATATTGCCGACGATCGCCACAGCCTGCTCGATCTGACCGCCCACATCACCTACTACACGGCTGGTTAACTCTGCCAACTGGCGGGGTAGTGAGACGTCCTCGGGCGCTACGTTGCCCCCCGCGGCAGCGGCTTCCGGCGACAGCTCGGCCGCAACGCCAGCAGGCAACTCAGACGCTTGATTACGCAGCAGTTCAATGAGCTCCTGGCGGGCCTGCTCGTCTTCCAGCAGATCCGCCAGCGCCGCATAAGAGGGCTGCTCTTCAGCGACGGACGCATCGCTCTCGGCGCTTAACGTGGTTTGCGCCATGGCTGGCCCGGCCAGCATGGCGAACAGCGCCAGCATCCAGACGCTGAGCCAGGGGAGTAAACGTAGTGACGTCACACCATAACCTCCTTTTGGGTGAGTATTTGCCATCCTGCCCTCGTTAAAATTCAACCTAAGAATGTTAAACACAGGATAGTGCATCCAATGGAAATGCAAGCTTTGTATAACGCTCGATCCAAAGTAACTAGCGTAACATGACTCAATGTAAGAGACGTTAACGCGCCTGCTTTTGGAGCACCAATGAAACCGAGTGAAGGTAATTGCCGTTTATTGGCAGTAAGGCGCCAACCATTGATGGGCCAGCGCAATCAGCAGCCCATAGCGGGCACCTTTTGCTAGCACAATCCAGAGCAGCGCCCGCCACCAGGCAAGGCGCATCACCCCAGCCAGCACGGTGAGCGGGTCGCCAATCACAGGTAACCAGGAGAGTAATAGGCTCGCCTCGCCAAAGCGGTGATACCAGCGCTCGGCACGGGCAAGTCCTTGGGGAGATGCAGGAAACCAGCGGCGATGTTGAAATTGGCGAGCGTAGCGACCAAGAGCCACGTTGATCAAACTGCCCAGCGTGTTGCCAGCCGTCGCCACAACCCACAGCACCAGCGCTGGCTCACCAACACACCATAGCCGCGCCAGCCACACTTCCGAGCCACCAGGCAGCAGGGTGGCGCTGGCTAGCGCCACCCAAAACAGGCTGAACACGATACGCGCCCTCTAACGTTTAACGGGGCAACTGGCCACCGAGCTGCTGGGTAATTTCGTCGGCTATTTGACGCACCAGCGCCCCCAGTACCAGCAGGCGCTCTTCGGGAATACGCGCCATGGGGCCCGAGACGGAAATAGCCGCCAACGGCGTGGCGTGCTCATCGAAAATGCAGGCCGCCACGCAGTGCAGGCCAATCGCATGCTCTTCCCGGTCGCAGGCAAAGCCTTGGGCGCGAATGGCGGCCATTTCCGCCTGCAGTGAATCCGTTTGATACAGGGTATTTTCAGTCACACGGGCCAGCTCGTAGCCGCCTTCTAACAGCGCGCTGCGCTCCTCCTCGCTCATCCACGCCAGCAGCGCCTTGCCCACGCCGGAGGCGTGCAGCGGCGCACGGGACCCCAGCCGCGTGATCATGCGCATCATCTGCGGGGATTCGTTTTGAGCCAAGAAGACCGCCGTGGCGCCATCACGGATACCCAGATTCGCCGTTTCGCCGGTTTCTGCGGTTAAGCGGCGCAAAAACGGGCGGCTTTTGGCCACCACGTCGCGTGCTTCTAAAAAGCTGTTACCAATTCGGAAGGTTTTGACGTCGATGCGCCACAGGCCCTGCTCGCTCTCTTGGGTGACAAAGCCCTGGCTTTGCAGCGCCTGAAGCAGGCGATGAGTGGTGGAAGGGGCAAGGTCAGCCATTTCCGCCAGCTCTGAAAGCGCAAGGCCCAGCGGGCTAGCGGATAGGTATTCGAGCAGCGTGAGGCCACGCACCAACGATTGGCTATGCCCTCCGCTCGCTTTCGTGGCTCCCGCCGGACGTCCGACTGATCTGCGCTTGGCTTCACTCACCTACTACTCTCCTGACGGCACTCAATACGTAAAAAGCCAGCAGGATAACGCGCCGCAGGGGGCGCTGTCGCGTTTACGGAAACAAATTCCACCAATGGCTAGCAGCGTGTACTAGCGATGCGCGCGCTTTTCGATAAACGCATCGATGCCTTCTGCCACATCGTCGGCCACTGATGATTACGCTTTCTCGCGAGTGCCTTGGCGATGGTTATAGCCCAGCGGATGAGGCTCACCACGGGCTTTGGCCAGCTCAATCTGGCGCTGACGCTCGCGGGCGGCGGCGCGGGTTTTCTCAGGCAGTGAGTCGATACAGTGCGGGCAGCTGATGCCGGGCTCGTAGGCCGACGACTGCATATCTTCCTGAGAGATCGGCATGCGGCAGGCGTGGCACTGCTCGTACTCGCCCTCGGTGAGATCATGGCGCACAGTGACCCGGTTATCGAACACGAAGCACTCGCCGCGCCACAGCGACTGCTCTTCCGGCACCTTTTCCAGGTAATTGAGCACGCCGCCTTTCAGGTGGTAGACCTCTTCGAAGCCCTCTTTCAGCATAAAGCTGGAGGCTTTCTCGCAGCGGATACCGCCTGTGCAGAACATGGCGACCTTTTTATGCTGCTCCGGGTTGTAGTGCTGGCGCACGTACTCGGGAAACTCGCGAAACGTGGTGGTCTTGGGGTCGACCGCGCCTTCGAAGCTGCCAATCGCGACTTCGTAGTCGTTACGGGTATCGATCACCAGCACTTCCGGGTCGGAGATCACGTCGTTCCAGTTTTCCGGCTCAACGTAAGTGCCCACGGTGTCGTTGGGGTCGATGCCCGGCACGCCCAGCGTGACGATCTCCTTTTTCAGTTTGACCTTGGTGCGGTAGAACGGCAGCTCGTCGCAGAACGACTCTTTATGGTCGATATCACTTAAACGTGGGTCGGCGGTGAGCCATGCTAGCAACGCATCGATGCCTTCGCGGCTACCGGCCACGGTGCCGTTGATGCCCTCTTTGGCGAGCAACAGCGTGCCTTTCACGCCGTTATCGACCATGGTTTGGCGCAGCGGCTCGCGCAGTGCTTCAAAGTCGTTCAGGGTGACAAATTTATACAGCGCTGCCACCACAACGGGCGGTGTTGGGGTCGGGGTCGTCATGGAGTGCTCCTGGTAGTCGCCCTCGCAAAGGGCGGACCGGGTCAATAAAGGCGCGCATGATAACAAAAAGCCCGCCGTGGGTGCATCTCGGCGTGTTTGACTCAGATCAACGACACCGCCAATCGTCGATTATTTCGACAACATCATTGAGAAAGCTTCACCCCACGTCACACGCACTCGGTCGTATAGTAGGCGCCAACATAACTCAGTGATGGGGTGCTTTTCATGCAGATTCGTCGTTCCAACGAGCGGGGCTACGCAGACCACGGCTGGCTGCGCTCTTACCACACCTTTTCGTTCGCCAATTACATGGACCCCAACCACATGGGCTTCCGCGCGCTGCGGGTGATCAACGAAGACCGCGTGGCCCCCGGCCACGGCTTTGGCGCCCACCCCCACCGGGATATGGAAATTATCTCCTACGTGCTTGATGGCGAGATGGAGCACAAGGACAACATGGGCAATGGCGAAGTGATGCGCCCTGGCGACGTACAGCGCATGTCCGCAGGCACGGGCGTACTGCACAGCGAGTTCAACCACTCTCAAGAAAACGGGCTGCACTTTCTGCAGATCTGGATCGAACCGGCCCAGCGTGGCATCCAGCCCAGCTACGAGCAGAAGCACTTCCCCACTGCCGAGCGGCAGGGCCAGTGGCGCTTGGTGCTCTCCTCAGATGGTCGCGATGGCTCAGTGAGCGTGAATCAGGATGTCAACCTGTACGCCAGCCTGCTAAGCGCCGGGGACCACCTCACGACACCGCCCTCACGCTACGCATGGCTGCATGTGGTGAAGGGGGCCGTTGAAGTGAACGGAGAAACTCTGCGCACCGGTGACGCGGCGGCCTTCACCCCCAGCGAGGACGTTGCGCTGGCGTGCACCGAGGCCAGCGAAGTACTGCTGTTCGACCTGGCCTGATAGGCAAAACGGCCCTTTCGGGCCGTTTTGTGACGCTGCGCGGGTCGGTAATATCAGCTATTCTGCGCCGAATAGAGCACGCGAATCTTCAGCGTGTGCTCTACTTGCTTCAGCGCTTCCAGCGCCTGCGGGCCGTAGGCTTTATCGACATCAATCACCACGTAACCGACCTTATCGTTGGTCTGCAGATACTGGCCAGAAATGTTGATGCCGTTTTCTGACAGCACGCGGTTGATCTGGGAAAGCACGCCGGGCACGTTGTCGTGAATATGCAGCAAACGGTGCTTGTCCGGGTGTGCGGGCAGTGCCACTTCGGGGAAGTTGACCGACGTGACCGTGGTGCCGTTGTCCGAATAAGTGATCAGCTTCTCGGAGACCTCGATACCGATGTTCTCCTGGGCTTCCAGGGTAGAACCACCGATATGCGGCGTCAGAATCACGTTATCCAGGCCGCGCAGCGGGCTTTGGAACTCTTCATCGTTGCCTTTCGGCTCAACCGGGAAGACGTCGATGGCCGCCCCATTGAGTTTTCCTGCTTTAATGGCATCCGCCAGCGGCTCGATTTCCACCACGCTGCCACGGGCGGCGTTGATCAGAATCGCGCCATCCTTCATGGCGGCGATCTCTTTCGCGCCAATCATCCAGCGGGTAGAGGGCAGGTCCGGCACGTGCAGGCTGACCACGTCCGAACGACCCAGCAACTCCTCCAGGCTGGCGACCTGGCTGGCATTACCCATACCCAGCTTAGTGATCACATCGTAGTAAATCACGTTGAAGCCGAGCGATTCCGCCAAGACGGAGAGCTGTGCGCCGATACTGCCGTAACCCACGATACCGAGGGTTTTACCGCGAGCTTCGTGGGAGTTTTTCGCCGACTTCAGCCAGCCGCCCTGGTGCGCGCGAGCATTCTTCTCGGGAATACCGCGCAGCAGCATAATGGCTTCTGCCAGTACCAGCTCCGCCACTGAGCGGGTGTTGGAGTAAGGCGCATTAAATACCGCGATACCGCGCTTGAGCGCCGCATCCAGGTCAACTTGGTTGGTACCGATACAGAAACAGCCAACGCTTACTAACTTCTCGGCCGCCTCAAACACGCGCTCGGTTAGCTGAGTGCGGGAACGGATGCCGATAAAGTGAACATCACGAATCTTCTCGATCAGCGACTCTTCATCCAGCGAAGTCGGCAGATGCTCGATGTTCTCGTAACCTGCGTTGTGAAAATTGTCCACCGCGCTTTGGTGGACGCCCTCGAGTAGCAGGATCTTGATCTTGCTCTTTTCCAGGGACGTTTTGGCCATGGCTGAATCAACCTCTATGGTCGGCGGCATGCGCCGTGTATCGGTTCACGGGAGGCCCGTATGGTAGCACAGCCGCTTGCGCTCCCGGTGTCTTGGCGTGATGAAAAGTGTGCGCTTTCAAGATGAACAGAGTGCAAGTCGAACAATCAACCCATAGGGAGGGCAGACGCCACCCCCTCGCCTCGGTGTATACTGTGCGTTTATTTAACAGCATCCGCAGCCACACTCGTCGCCCTTGCTGATACCAGGGCGCCCGGAAAACGGTAGGCATTGCCCAATGAGCGACACCACACCCCCACAAGATTTTGCCGCAACGGTTGCCCAGCTAGAGACCATTGTGGAACGCCTGGAGTCCGGCGAACTCTCATTGGAAGATGCGCTGACCGCTTTTGAGCAGGGCGTTCGACTGACCCGCGATGCCCAGCAGCGACTCGATAGCGCTGAGCTAAAAGTACGGGCACTGAGCGAAGACCCCGACGGTAAACTGGCAGTTGCCCCGTTCGCAGGTGCCCCGGATGCTGGCAACGACAGCGAGGAGACGCCGCCATGGTGACCGCCCACGCCTCCCGACTAGCCACGCTGCGCCATGCCAGCAGCACCCGAGTAGATGCCACGCTAGCCGCGCTGTTCGATGCACGCCCAGCGGTAGATGAGCGTTTAGAAGCGGCCATGCGCCACGGGCTTTTGGTCGGCGGCAAACGTTTACGCCCGCTGTTGGTCTATTTAGCGGGTCAAGCCCTTGGGGCAAGTGACG
Organism: Vreelandella sp. L-25; assembly: GCF_056857535.1. NCBI lineage: Bacteria > Pseudomonadati > Pseudomonadota > Gammaproteobacteria > Oceanospirillales > Halomonadaceae > Vreelandella > Vreelandella sp. L-25. The sequence continues at coordinate 186,520 of NZ_JBSXNH010000066.1, read as the reverse complement.
ACGCCCTGGATGCTCCCGCGGCGGCCATCGAGCTGATTCACGCCTACTCGCTGATTCACGACGACCTGCCCGCCATGGATGATGACGACCTGCGCCGCGGCCAGCCCACGGTGCATAAAGCCTTTGATGAGGCGACGGCTATTTTAGCGGGCGATGCCTTACAAGCCCTGGCGTTTGAAGTGCTGGCCAGCTGCCCGCACCCGCGCTTGGGCCAGCTAGTCACCACGCTGGCGGTCGCCTCTGGCCGCGACGGTATGGTGGCAGGCCAAGCGCTGGATTTAGCCGCCGTGGGCGGCCACCCGGACGCCGAAGCGATGGCGCATATGCACGCCCATAAAACCGGCGCGCTGATCGTGGCGGCCGTACGTTTGGGCGGTCTGGTCGCGGTGGAAGAGGACGACCCGCGCCTAGCAGCGCTAATTCGCTACGCCCGCGCCATTGGCCTAGCCTTCCAGATTCATGACGACATCCTGGATGTGACGGGTGACACCGCCACGCTGGGCAAAATTTCCGGCGCTGACGCCGCCCGTGCCAAGCCCACTTACCCAAGCTTACTGGGGCTGGCGGGGGCGCAGCGCAAAGCGAACACGCTTATTGACGAGGCCATTGCCGCCCTCGCCCCGTTAGGCGAGCAGGCCGCACCCCTGGCCGATCTTGCCCACTATATGATCGAGCGCGACCACTAACACATGCCTATGAAGCTGTTCGACGAGATACCCCGCGAGCGCCCGGCGACGCCACTGCTCGACTCTTTTGATCATCCCGCCGCGCTGCGGGCCATGAATGCTAAACAGCTCGCCCAGCTAGCGGATGAGCTGCGCGCCTACCTGCTCTACAGCGTTGGCGTGACGGGTGGCCACTTTGGCGCAGGCCTGGGCGTTGTTGAGCTCAGCGTCGCGCTGCACCACGCCTTTCACACGCCGAAAGACCGCTTGGTGTGGGACGTGGGTCATCAAGCCTACCCGCATAAAATCCTCACCGGGCGGCGCGATGCCATGCTCAGCATTCGCCAGCACGGCGGCTTGGCGGCGTTTCCCCGCCGGGCAGAGTCCGAATACGACACCTTTGGCGTTGGCCACTCCAGCACTTCCATCTCTGCGGCGCTAGGCATGGCCCTGGCCGCGCAAGCACAAAACGACCCGCGCAAGGTCTGCGCCATCATTGGCGACGGTGCGCTCACCGCAGGGATGGCGTTTGAAGCGCTGGCCCACGCAGGCCACGTGAATGCCAATATGCTGGTAGTGCTGAACGACAATGAGATGTCGATTTCTGAAAATGTCGGCGGCATTGCCACGTATTTAGCACGGGTGCTCTCCAGCCAGCCCTACCTCAAAATGCGCGAAGAGGGCAAAAAGGTGCTATCCCACCTGCCCGGCGCCCTGGAGCTTGCCAAGCGTACCGAAGAGCACATGAAGGGCATGGTCAGTCCCGCCACCCTGTTTGAGGAGATGGGTTTCCACTACGTTGGTCCCATCGACGGCCACGACTTAGAGGCGCTGACTCAAACGCTGCGTAACCTGCGCGACCAGAAAGGCCCGCAGTTCCTGCATATCAAAACGGTCAAAGGGAAAGGCTTCCTGCCCGCCGAAGCCGACCAGATTGGCTATCACGCGATTACTAAGCTGGAAAAAACCACCACGACCGTGAGCACCTCGCTGGTGAGCAAACCGGCCAGCCCCAGCGCGCCGAAGAACGCCCCCAAGAAAAAGTATTGCAACGTGTTCGGCGACTGGCTGTGCGATATGGCCGCCGCCGATCCACGCCTCATGGGCATTACCCCCGCCATGGGCGAAGGCTCGGATTTGATTCGCTTCTCGCAAACCTATCCCGAGCGTTACTTCGACGTGGCCATCGCCGAGCAGCACGCGGTCACGCTAGCCGCCGGTATGGCCTGCGAAGGCATGAAGCCAGTGGTGGCGATCTACTCCACTTTCTTGCAGCGTGGCTACGACCAGTTGATCCACGACGTGGCCGTGCAGGACCTGGATGTCACCTTCGCCATCGACCGGGCAGGCCTAGTGGGCGAAGACGGCCCCACCCACCACGGCAGCATGGATCTTTCGTTCCTGCGCTGCGTGCCGGGCATGGTGATTCTGGCGCCTGCCGATGAAGCCGAATGCCGCGCCATGCTCAGCGCCGCCTACTACCATTCTGGCCCGGCTGCCGTACGCTACCCCCGTGGCACCGGCCCTGGGGCCGTCATTCCAGAGCACCTAGAGCCGCTGGCGATTGGCGAGGCCCAGGTGCGTCGCGAGAGCACCAGCGACGGCGTACGCATCGCGCTGCTGGCGTTTGGCAGCGTCAATAGCGCCGCCGCCGAAGTGGCTGAGAAGCTCAACGCCACCCATATCAACATGCGCTCGGTGAAACCACTGGACCGCGATGCTGTGCTCCACGCGGCGGACGAGCATGAACTGCTGGTCACCCTGGAAGAGAACGTCATTGCGGGTGGTGCGGGTAGCGCGGTGAACGAGCTGCTCAACGCGGAAGGCGTTCAGGTGGAAGTGCTGAACTTAGGCTTGCCGGACGCCTTTGTGGAACACGGCACCCCCGCCGAGCTATTGCGCGACTGCGGACTGGATGCTGCCGGCATCGAAGCAGCCATTCGTTCGCGCCTGCCGTCGCCTTGAGCTTACTGACTAACTTGTTGAGACCGTTATGCTTTTTTTGATGATTCTGTTTGGTTTGATTGGCCTTGCCAGTGGCGGCCCCGTGGGCCTGCTGGTGGGAGCGGGTCTGGGCTGGTGGTTGGCACGCCAGCTGGGGCGCCGCTTGAATGCCGCCCGCACGCGTTTGCAGGAAGGTTTCCTGGAGTCGATCTTTTCGGTGATGGGCTGCCTTTGCCAGGCCGATGGCAAGGTCACTCCAGGTGAGCTGGGCGTGGCCGAAAAGCTGTTCGATCAGATGCGCCTTCAGGGCGAGCACCGCGTCAAAGCTCGCGCCGCCTTCGAACGGGGCCGTGCCGACGACTTCGACCTGGAGGCCGAGCTGGCCAAGGTCAACCGCCTCACCCAGCGCCAGCCGGTACTGCGCCAAGTGTTTTTACAGGTTCAGTTGAGCGCGATTGCCGCCGATGGCGTGCTGCACCCCGCCGAGCATGAGATGATTCTACGCGTTGCCCGCGGCGTTGGCTGTAGCGACGCCGAAGTTCAGCAGATCGAAGCCATGCTGCACGGTGCGGCGGCCAATTCTCAAGGCGCCAGCGAAGAAGCCTTAAAAGATGCTTACCGCGTTCTTGGGGTATCAGAAGACGCCAGCGACGCCGAGATCAAGAAAGCGTATCGTCGCCTGATGAGCCAAAACCATCCGGACAAGCTGGCGGGCAAGGGGCTTCCGGAGAGCATGCGCGAGGTGGCGCAGGCCCGCACCAGCGAGATTGGCAATGCCTACGAGCGCATCCGCGCGGCGCGGGGCCAGTAGCTCGTGACAGGGTTCCAGGGAGTCGCTACAGTGAAAACTTCACGGTACTGCCTGGAGCCGCCAAATGATCACGCTATACAGCTTTCCCAATTCCCGCTCGCTACGCGCTGCTTGGACGCTTGAAGAGCTGGGCCTAGAGTACCAGTGCCACCACGTAGCGCTGGATAAAGGCGAGGGGCAAAGTGCCGAGCATCTTGCTCGCCACCCGGATGGCAAGGTGCCGGTGCTGGAAGATGGCGAGCTAATGCTGTTTGAGTCTGCGCCTATCTGCCGTTATCTCGCCGAGCAGTATGGCGCTGGGCAACTGCTGCCTCAAAGCGTTGCCGAGCGCGCCCAGGTCGACCAGTGGCTTAGTTTCATCGTTACCGAGATCGAGCAGCCACTGTGGCTGCAAGCCAAGCACAAATTCGCCCTGCCTCAAGATAAGCGCGTGCCTTCAGTGCTACCCACCGCCGCTTGGGAATTCCAGAGAGCCCTGCTCGCGCTCGAGCGCCGCTATCGTGGCCAGGAAAATCTAGTGGGTGATACCTTCACGTTGGCGGATCTGTTCTTAACGCACACGCTCACTTGGGCCACAAGCATGAAACATCGCTTGCCGGAGCCGCTGGTGGCCTATCGCGCCCGCCACGCCAATCGCCCAGCGCTTGCCCGCGCCGCCGAAAAAGAGCAGGCGGCAGCGCAAGCGACCTGATTACACCGCGTTAGGCGAAGGCAGCCGGAGTGTTTCCTGCGCTTTACTCCCTTCGGCACGGGCGGCTCCCCAGGCACTTTCCAGCCCGCCAGGGAAGCCGCTTCGCTGGCTGTAATCCGGAGTGACACTGCCCTGGTAGGCATGGCGCTGGCTTAGCGCTTTGGCGCAGCTATAATCCACTACCGTCAGCACGCCCACCGCAAGTGCTAAATAGAGGTTCTCTTTATGCGATGGGTGGCGCTTTAACGCAAAGGTGAGCGCGGCAAAATCCAGCACATCTCCGCCAACTCGGCTCCAAATCGCGTTGGTCGGGTTATCCGACAGCGCGCCGATGCCGCTGAGGATTTCCCGCGCACCGCTGGCGCGTATCTTATTTTCACGATGAGGCATACCTAACACGCGGCTCAACCCCGACGCGGGGCCACTAGCTGATACAACCCCATCCCCAAGCTTAGCCAACCCAAGCCTCTAGCTAATTTATCCGCTGGTGACATTGAGCGTGTTGGCGAGTGGGAATGGCGTTTCATCGATGTTTTCATACTCTCCTCCCTGTGCAGTATTACGGCTTCAGAATGACTTTGACGCAGCCATCCTGCTTATCCCGAAAGGTTTGGTACATCTCACGCCCCTGGGCTAAATCCACCGAGTGGGTAATCACAAACGAAGGGTCGATCTGGCCCTCGTCAATGCGCCTCAACAGATCATCCGTCCAGCGTTTGACATGGGTTTGCCCGGTGCGCACGGTCAATCCTTTGTTCATCAGCGCCGCCCCCATAGGGATTTTATCAACCAGCCCGCCATACACCCCGGGGATCGACAAAATACCCGCCGGACGGCAGACATATATCATCTCGCGCAGCACATGAGCACGGTCGGTTTCCAGCCACATGGCCTGTTTTACCCGGTCATACACCGAGTCCAGCGAACGCGTGGCGTGGGCTTCCAGCCCCACCGCATCGATACACTTTTCTGGCCCCTTACCGTGGGTCAGCTCCTGCAGCCTGCCCAGTACGCTTTCGTGGGCAAAGTTAATAGTGATCGCGCCACCGGCAGCGGCCATTGAGAGCCGCTCGGGTACGTTATCAATCACCACTACCTGCTTGGCGCCCAGCAGCACCGCGCTACGCACGCAGAACTGACCAACCGGGCCTGCGCCCCAGATCACCACGGTATCGGTGGGTTGAATGTCGCACTGCGCGGCGGCCTGCCAACCGGTTTGGAAAATATCCCCTAGAAACAGCACTTGCTCATCGGTGAGCGTATCGGGCACTTTAATATGCGTGGTGTCGGCAAAAGGCACGCGCACAAACTCGGCCTGGCCGCCCGTATAGCCGCCGGTAAGTTGAGAGTAGCCAAACAGCCCGGCACCGCCATGGCCAAAGACTTTATCCGCCAGGGATTTATTACGGTTGGAGCGCTCGCTCGCAAACCGAGTAGTTGCCGCGCTGGCACTGCTCGCATTCGCCGCAAGCAATGGTGAAGGGCACCACCACTCGATCGCCTACTTTGAGATTTTTCGTCTCACTACCCACTTCCATCACTTCGCCTATAAACTCATGGCCTAGGACATCGCCACAGGACATACCGGGGATATAGTGATCGTAAAGGTGCAGATCAGAGCCGCAGATGGCGCAGCTACTGGCATTGATAATGGCATCGCGGGGGTGTTCGATCGCGGGGTCGGGCACGGTATCGTAACGAACATCGTTCTTACCGTGCCAGCAAAGTGCTTTCATGGCTGCTTCTCCTTACATGGTTGCGCATAGCGTCCTGCCATGTATCACCATAGCTCAGACACACGGCACCCAAAGTTAAGAAAAGCTTTTTTACGGGTGTTCGACGACAATCACGCCCTAATCAGGCAACTTAAGTTAACAACGGATAACAATCGCTACCTACCTAGCCTTTGCGCTCAATATCCACGTTGCTGGCCTGGGCGAAGAGCCTAGTAGAAGTGACTTAGGCCTTAATGACTAATCATCCATGGGCGTGCTGAGGGGAACATCTTATTACCTTCTGCAGTATAAAATACCTGGGGTTTTTGACGTTCTCGATGACAGCATCCGTTCTCGTGCTCACTATGCTGGTTCCCATGCCTGGGTTCGTGTGCGGCTTTTTCATTGCGCGCAAGGGCATTGCGTTTTGAGGCATCCATCATTAAAAGCTGAGGGGCAACCATCAGCACTCTAGGGGATAGCGTTCCGCACGTTGGGCAAGCGTGAGAATCACCCGACTCTCGTAGGGGAACAAGCTCATGGAATAAGCCATGGGAAGCACACTTATAATCATAAAGAGGCATACCACTTTCTCCTTAATAGTTTCTGTTTTAAACAGGCAGCGATGTTAAGACGTCGCCGCCTATCTCAATGCTATTAACGCTTGGAAGTCTCTATTTATCTTTTGAGAGTGGTAAGTCAGCCCCCTGAGCGACTTGGGCACCGGGCCCATGCGCATTCGGTTTCACATCAATATCAAAAATATCCGTTGGCAGCCAAAGCGTTGCGCAAGCATTGGGAATATCGACGACGCCGCTAATATGCCCTTGCACTGGCGCGCACCCTAGCAATGAGTAGGCTTGAGCACCGGTATACCCAAACTTTTTGAGATACTCAATAGCATTGAGAACGGCCTGGCGATAAGCCACATGCACATCCAAATAGTGCTGCTTGCCCTGCTCGTCTACCGATACCCCTTCAAAAATTAGATAATCATCGTATTTAGGCGTGATAGGACTCGGTTTGAAAATAGGGTTCTTGATGGCGTACTTCTCCATGCCGCCTTTGATCAGGTTAACCCGCAAGTGAATCCAACCGGCCATCTCAATGGCACCACAAAAAGTGATTTCCCCATCACCTTGGCTGAAATGTAAATCGCCTACCGATAGTCCGCCATCTTTGACATAGACGGGGAAATAAATTGTTGATCCCCTTGATAAGTCTTTGATATCACAGTTACCACCATGTTCACGCGGAGGAACTGTTCGAGCGCCTTCAGCGGCAGCCTGCTGCTTGGCGGTACCTGTCAACTTCCCCATATGGGCTGTGTCGGCATAGGGCAGTGCCGCTAACTGGGGGATACGATCAGGCTCGGTATCATAGAGCTCTTTTTCTCGCCTATTCCATTCATCCAACATCTCTTTTGAAGGCAGGCAGCCAATTAAGCCGGGATGGATCAGACCGGCAAACTCGACACCGGGAATATGCCGGGATTTGGTGAACATGCCATTGAAGTCCCAAATCGACTTTTGTGCCTCTGGGAAGTGCTCGGTTAGGAAACCACCGCCATTCTGCTTGGAAAAGAAACCATTGAACCCCCACTGGCTCTCTTCAAAGGCGCCAATATCGAGAATATCCACCACCAGTAGATCACCGGGTTCAGCACCTTCAACACCCACCGGGCCTGATAAAAAGTGGACTTGGGTTAGATCCACATCGCGAACATCGTCGGCACTGTCATTGTTGTGGATTTGCCCACCGGTCCAGTCATGACACTCAATAATAAAGTCATCGCCAGGCTTCACCATGCTGGCCATAGGTATATCGGGATGCCAGCGGTTATGAACCTGCTCGTTCTCGTAAGGCGACTGATTAAGGTCAATTTTAATAATTGTTTCAGCCATGACACATACCTCTTTTACGTAACATCGAATAGTGGTTATAGAGAAACCCGTTTTCCCTGTACCACTATGTAAAATCGTTACTCAGGCAGCCATAAGCTAATGCACCACGGGCACTACGTTATATGACGTATAAAAATCTATGGAGTGGTGATCGGCAAAACGCTAAGAGTATGCTTTTCGTTGATGCTGGCTTGGTATAACTGCTTATCCGGATGCCTCAACAGAGCGCTAGCCAGCGCTGGCTCTAGCGTCACGCGCAACCTTCGAGCTAAATCGCGAGCGCCAAATTGTGGGTCGCGTTTTTCGCACAACCAGTTTCGTGCATCGTCGGTTAGGTGCAGCGTGATTTGCTGTTTAGCTAGGCGTTTATCAAGTTTCGCTAGCTCGATATCCAGCAGGGACGACCACCAGTTCTCATCCAGCTTCTCGAAAGGCAATATGCGGTCTATACGATTGAGAAACTCAGGGTCGAAATGACGCTTTAGCGCCTGCTGTTGTACCCAAGATTCTTTACTTGGCTGTAACCTTAGCCAACGCCGCCAACCCTGCTCAAAGCGTTGACGATAGGCCACCACGTCATTAGCACCGATATTGCTGGTCATAAAAATAAGTGTGTTACGAAAGTCGATCTTCCGTGTGCCGCCCGATAGTACTAACTGGCCACTGTCCATGACGTTAAGCAGGCTACGCACTACCTCCTTCGAGGCTTTTTCCAACTCATCGAATAGCACGATACCGGGTTTACTGTAACTGCCTTGAATAGCATCAATATCAAACAGGGTATGACCCTCTTTGCTCCCTACATAACCCGGGGGGGCACCCGTCAATGCCGCCGCATAGTGCTCTTGAGCCAGTGTGTTCATATCGATACGGCACAGCGCATCTGCGCGACCAGCAATAGCCTCAGCCAGCAGTCGTACCGTCTCGGTCTTGCCCACCCCCGTGGGGCCAAGGAAAAGATTAACGGCTAATGGGCGTTCCTCGGCACCGATATCAGCCTTGACCACGTACAACATTGCTTCCATGGCATCTAGTACTTCTTCCTGGCCGACAATACGTTCACGCAATCGCTGCATTACCCTTGCAGGGTCAAAACGGAAGCGTGAAGGCCTCTCCTTGGCCTTCTCTACGTGTTCTAGACCAGCGATTGCACGACTCTCCTCCAGACGATCATTAATAAAGGGCATTTGTTACTCCCCCTGGGCCTTGAGGCCTTTCAGTGTGAATCGTGCCCTGCGCCACGCTCCTTGCCTTCAACGGGTAATTCACCCACCGGGCATTCGGCAACGCCAATCGTTTTGCGCGTTAGCGCCTCGACGTTTTCCTGCGCCTTCTGGGCATCCATCACCCAGGTGCGATAGAAATCAAAAGGACAATCGGCGATACCCTTGTCACCATCCCCTGATGCATGAACACCTGAATAGCCTCGGTGCAACAGCTTGAACAGATGGTTTTGCGATTGGTCATTGGCACGGGCATCACGAATCTGGCTGATCGATAGCTGAGCAAACTGGATGCCCATGTCTTCCTCGCCACACTCGCCGAGAGTACGACCGTCGAAGCCGATGATCGCTGAGTGGCCAAAATAGGAATAAACCCCGTCAAAACCGCTGGCGTTCGCCACCGCCACATAACAGTTGTTGGCCCAGGCCATGGACTTAGACATCAACACCTGCTGCTCTTTGGCAGGGTACATATAGCCCTGGCAACGCACGATCAGCTCGGCTCCCTTCATGGCGCAGTCGCGCCAGATTTCAGGGTAGTTACCGTCATCACAGATGATTAGGCTAAGTTTCATACCCTTCGGGCCTTCCGTAACGTAGGTGGTATCTCCTGGGTACCAACCTTCGATGGGACACCAAGGAATGCACTTGCGATAACGTTGCACGATTTCACCTTGGTTATCGATCAATATCAGTGTGTTGTACGGTGCCTTATGAGGGTGATCTTCATGTCGCTCTCCGGTAAGAGAAAACACGCCCCAAGTATTCGCCTCGCGACAGGCTGCTGAAAAAATTGCCGTCTCATCCCCTGGGATAGTTGCGGCAGTGGCCATCATTTCCTCGTTGTCGTACATGATGCCCATCGTGCTGTACTCGGGAAATACGACGAGATCCATTCCAGGCAAACCGACTTTCATACCCTTGATCATTTCAGCGATGTTGCGAGCGTTCTCTAAAACTTCCTCACGATTGTGTAAGCGAGGCATTTTGTAGTTGACCACAGCTACACCGACGGTATCGGCACTGCTGGAAATATCGCCATGACGCATAAAGTTCACTCCTTTGCTTGTTGAATACTGATAAAAACGATTGATTAAAAAGCAAAATCAAACCGACAGATAACTGGCAATCTTGGCTTGATCGGCGGTGGCACGGGGTTCTTCGTGAATAAGCTCGCCCCGCTCAATGACCGTGAGCCGATCGGCAATCTCCATGGTGAAACTGAGCACTTGCTCGGATACCAGAATGGCAATCTTTTTCATCTCGCGAATCTCATTAAGCGTCCGCGCAATCTCTTTGATGATTGAGGGCTGAATACCTTCGGTAGGCTCATCAAGCAGCAATACCTTGGGCTCGGTAACCAATGCCCGGGCGATGGCAAGTTGCTGCTGCTGACCGCCAGAGAGGTTACCCCCCTTGCGGTTGCGCATATCCAGCAATACCGGGAATAGATCAAATATCTCTCGGGGCACTTTGCGACTTTTTGCGGTCTCGAGCCCAGATTCGATGTTCTCCATCACGGTGAGGTTGGGAAAAATCATGCGCCCCTGGGGAACATAGGCTAAACCTGCGGCGACACGCTTATGGGCGGGCAGGCCAATCAGCTCTTGACCCTCCAAACAAATGCTGCCCTCCCCGCTTGGCAGCACCCCCATCAAGGCTTTAAATAGTGTTGTCTTGCCCATGCCATTACGGCCCATGACAGCTAAGGTTTCATCCTGATTCATGGCAAGATTGATACCGTGAATCACTTCGCTCTGGCCATAGCTAACGCGTAAATCGTTGACTTCAAGCATGTGGATAGCCTCCTTTTAGTGGCCCAAGTAAACATCAATGACGCGCTTATCCTGCTTGACTGACTGCATGTCGCCCTCGGCCAGAATCTTGCCTTGATGCAGCACCGTCACTTTGCCGCCCAGAGAGGCGACAAACTCCATATCATGCTCAATCACGATGACTGAACGCCCTTGGGAAATCTTACGCAAAAGCTTCGCCGTTGCTTCGCGTTCGCTTACGCTCATTCCCGCTACCGGCTCATCCAGCATTAATAGCTTTGGGTCTTGAATGAGCAGCATGCCAATCTCCAGCCACTGCTTTTGGCCATGGCTAAGCAATCCCGCCAGATCATCAAGACGCGTTTCTAACTGGATCTCTTCGGCCACTTCATGGATACGCTGGAGCACTTCCTCGTCACGCTTGAACGCCAAGGCGCCAAAGACGCTTCGACCCCGCGGGTAAGAAGCTTCGAGGTTGTCAAAGACACTCAATTCCTCGTAGATAGAAGGAGTCTGAAACTTACGACCTACGCCCTCCCAGACAATGCGATGCTCATGCATTCGGGTAAGCTCTTTTCCCCTGAACTTGATCGACCCTTCACTGGCGCGGGTTTTGCCGCAAATCATATCCAGCAGCGTGGTTTTACCTGCGCCGTTAGGGCCAATAATCACTCTTAACTCACTCTCATCCATATAAAAATTCAGATCTTCTATGGCTTTGAAACCATCAAAAGAGACCGTTAGATTTTCGATGGCGAGCATAAAATTGGTGTTAGAACTCATGGCCTTTTCTCCTGCAGCGCCTCTGGCGATGGCGCTTGAAATCCATCGCCTGAATCAGACGGGTGAGCCTTTCTTTCGCCGAGCCAGGGTTCAAAAAAGGCGCGCAGGTGTTGACCAAAGCGGCCGTAAATACTGGCCAATCCGTAGGGCAGCACTAACACCACCAGGATAAAAACGGCACCAATCAAGAACTGCCAAAGCTGTGGGTAGGCCTCGGCGAACATGGTTTTGGCAAAACTGACCAATAGCGCGCCGTAAACGCCTCCTACTAGTGATAGGCGCCCACCTACTGCGGCAAAAATCACAAACTCGATGGAGGGCACAATGCCGATGAAGGAGGGCGACATAAAGCCCACCTGCAGGGTGAACATCGCGCCACCGATACCGGAAATAAACGCGGCAAGGCAAAAGATGAACACTTTAAAGTTGGCCACGTCGTAGCCGGAAAAGCGCACCCGCTCCTCCTTGTCACGTAAGGCGGTCAGAATACGGCCGTATTTGCAGTTGAGTACCCAGCGGCCAACCAGCAGGCAACCGATTAGCAAAATAGCATTTAGGTAATACAGCAGGTAGCGGGCGCTATCATCGCGAATATCCCACCCCATCAAGGTTCGCAGATCGGTGATTCCATTAATACCACCGGTATAGCCCTGCTGGCCGACAATCAGGATAGTCAGCACTACCGCAAGGGCCTGGGTGATAATGGCAAAGTAAACGCCACTGACACGCCGTTTGAACATGGCGAAACCAATCAAAAAGGCAAAAGCCGCAGGCAGCACCAACACAGCAATGATGGTAAACGTCAGACTATTGAAAGGAACCCAGAACCACGGCAATTCAGTAATACGGTTCCAGTCCATAAAGTCGGGTATGCCCGGCGTAGTCTGGATGCTGGTGCTTTCCGGGTCAGAGGCTTCAATCTTCAAAAACATTGCCATGGCATAGCCACCGATACCGAAGAAAATACCCTGTCCCAGGCTTAGAATTCCACCATACCCCCAGCAAAGCACTAGGCCGAGTGCCACAAAAGCATAGGTCAGGTAACGTCCTGCCAAGTTAAGGCGGTAGATATCAAACACAAGCGGCATAACCACCATCAGGACGACCGCCAGTAGCAGAATGCTGCCTAAGCCTGCGTGACGATCCTGAAAGAAATGGAAAAGTTTGTTCATTAGATGGGACTCCTTAGCGGCGAACCTTGCTAGCCACAAGCCCTTCAGGGCGCAACAGCAGAATGCCAATCACCGTCAGCAGCGTGAGTACTTTGGCCATGGAGGAGCCCAGAAAGAATTCCATAAGTGACTGGGCCTGAGCGATAGAGAAGGCCGACGCGATCGTGCCCACCAGACTTCCCGCGCCTCCAAACACCACCACCAGGAAGGTATCAACGATATACAGCGAACCGCTGGTTGGGCCGGTGGAAGAAATGGTGGTAAAGGCAGCGCCAGCAATACCGGCAATACCGCAGCCCAGCGCAAAGGTGACACGGTCAACACGCTTGGTATTAATACCCACCGCACCGCTCATATCCCGGTTGGCCGTGGTGCAGCGCACTCGCAGCCCCCAGCGTGAGCGGAAGAGGAACCACCACACGCCTACTGTTACCAGCAGGGTAAGTACCAGGATGGCGATACCGTTGAGTGGAATATCAATCATCATGGTGGGCCGGTAAGAGCCACGTAGCCAGTCCGGCACTAGTACGCTCACCTCTCGGGCCCCAAAAGCAGACCGAAACCCTTGCTGCATAATCAAGGCCAAGCCCCAGGTGGCTAGCAAAGTATCCAGGGGGCGATGATAAAGATGCCTTATGAGTGCTATCTCGACGACATAGCCAACCAAAAAAGCGCTACCAAAGGCGATGGGGATAGCGAAGAAAAGATAGTAATCAGTCATCCCTGGCAAGGCACCCAGAGTGATAGAACACAGGTAAGTGGCGTAAGCGCCGATGACCATAAACTCACCGTGCGCCATATTGATCACGCGCATCTGGCCATAGATGATGGCCAGACCTAGGGCCATCAGTAGCAAAACACTAAAAAAGCTCACGCCAGCAAAGCCTTGCATGGCAAAAATTGCTAATAGCTCTTGAGTACTAAATCCACTCATGGCTGCCTCCCCCGTTATAAAAATCAATATCCGGCAACATCATCGACATCACAGCGGCTTTCACCGCCGTGATGTGAAGCGAAGCTTATTGATAACCTTCTGGGAAGGGGTTGGGTTCGACCAGGTCAGACTCCCACACGACGGTGGCTTGACCATCTTCGTTCCAACGACCTATGCGCGTTTTGCTCCACAGGTGGCGGTTCGGGTGCACCTTTACGTAGCCTTCCGGCGCTGTCGTCAATTCAATATCGGCCATGGCAGCAGAAACAGCGTCTACGTCAAAGCTGCCCGCTTTCTCGACCCCTGCCTTCCATAGCCAAGGCCCCAGATAGGCGGCTTGTGAAACGTCTCCGATAACGCTGTCTTCACCCCAGCGCTCCTTGAACGCTTCCACAAAGTCAGCGTTATTTTCGTTATCTAGGCTCTGAAAATATTTCATGGAGGAGTAGAAGCCTTCGACGTTCTCACCACCAATACCGAGCACTTCATCCTCAGTGACCGAAATGGTCAGCAACGTTTGGTTGTCCGCATTAATGCCTGCGGCATTAAGCTGGCGAAACCAAGCAACGTTACTTCCACCGACTACTGCTGCGAAAATGACGTCCGGCTTGCGAAGGCGAATGCGGTTGATGTTGGAGCCGAAGGAGGTGTGGCCTAACGGGGCGTAATCTTCACCCAGCACTTCCCCGCCAAGCACTTCTTCGATATGAATACGGGCAATTTTCATTGAGGTACGCGGCCAGATGTAATCCGAACCAATCAGATAGAATGTTCGCGCTCCTTGTTCATTCCATGCCCAGTTGATGCCTGCCAGTATCTGCTGGGTGGCCTCCTGGCCGGTATAAATCACATTAGGTGACTCTTCTAGCCCTTCGTAAAAAGTGGGGTAATAGAGCAGACCATTCTCACGCTCGAGCACCGGTAGCATTGCCTTGCGCGAAGCCGATGTCCAAGCACCGAAGATGGCGGGCACATTATCCTGAGTGAGCAACTTCCGCGTTCTATCAGCGAAAGTCGGCCAATCGCTAGCGCCATCTTCAATAATTGGCACAATTTGACGGCCCAAAACACCGCCCTGTGCGTTGATCTGCTCAATAGCCAGCTGCTCAGCTTCAACCGAGCCGGTCTCGCTAATCGCCATGGTGCCTGTCAGTGAGTGAAGGATACCCACATGAACCGTATCGTCAGTCACCGCAAGACCAGTGGTATTAACCTCTTCAGTGGGTGGTGCACTTAACGCCTTGGACGATAGGCTAAGCGCGAGTGGTAGCGCTACGATGCCGGTCAGTAAAGAGCGCCGCAAGTGCGAAAACGTTGTGTGTTTCTTCATCATCATGGTGAGCCCCCTGTCAGAGAAAGAACCTTATTGATTCCTCACGAACGAGTATGGGGAGCGTTTATTGAAGCCACCATGCGGGGAATACACCAGACCACTACGTCATTTACCCCATACCTAGCCACTAACCAACCATTTAAACTCATCAACACGTCCATGGCATGGAATTTGCATGATTCTTTTCAATTTTGAGCGTTAAGAGACTAAGAGAAGAGAGCATCCCATCCTACTGGCCGATAATGATTGGCCAACACAAAGGCCCGCCATGACGACCACAAAACAACGCATATTCCCGGTGAGACGCAACTACAACAAATGGGTGGCTAACCAAACGCTAGAAGATTTTGCGCTACGTTTTACCGCTAAGTCTGCCCGGCGCTGGAGCGCTAAACGTGTTGCCCTAACGGCTCTAGGAACGATTTCGTTTCTGGCTCTGGAAGCGATTGGCGGGGTAATCACCCTCAACTACGGCATCGTCAATGCTATTGCCGCCATCGCCGCCGTCACTGTCGTGATATTCCTGCTCGGCATTCCGATCAGCTACCATGCGGCCCGTTATGGGGTGGATATCGACCTACTCACTCGCGGCGCTGGGTTTGGGTATCTGGGGTCGACGCTGACGTCGCTCATCTACGCGACATTCACTTTCATCTTTTTTGCATTAGAAGCCGCCATCATGGCGATGGCACTAGAAGTGCTGTTCAACGTTCCGCTCACCCTGGGGTATGTCATCAGCTCTCTGGTGGTGATCCCCATCGTCACCCATGGTTTTACTTACATTAGTCGTTTCCAGGTTTGGACTCAGCCACTCTGGATTATTCTGCAGCTGACTCCCTTTATTTTTATCCTATTTCAGGATCCCGACTCTCTCCCACGCTGGTTGGCATTCGACAACACCATTGTAGGCCCTCAAGGGTTCGATCTATTACTGTTCGGAGCGGCGACCACGGTGATGTTTTCACTGGTTGCCCAAATTGGCGAGCAAGTCGACTACTTACGCTTTATTCCCGAAGCACAGCCGGGTAAACGCCTGCGTTGGTGGACCGCAGTGCTCGCCGGTGGCCCAGGCTGGATCATCATTGGTGCTCTAAAAGCATTGGCAGGCTCGTTGCTGGCGGTACTCGCACTCCACCACGGCTTGGCCACAGAGCTAGCTCAAGAGCCGATGCATATGTACTTGGTAGGATTTAGTCATGTCACCACGCATCCTGCCACTTTGATGGCACTGGCAGGTATTTTCGTTGTACTTTCCCAACTTAAGATTAATGTCACCAATGCCTATGCGGGCTCCATCGCTTGGTCCAATTTCTTCTCACGCCTTACCCATAGCCACCCAGGGCGCGTGGTCTGGCTACTATTTAATGTCATGATCGCACTGGTACTCATGGAGATCGGCATTTACCGTGCGTTTGAAGTCATTTTAGCCAACTACGCGATGGTGGCCATGGCCTGGATAGGAGCGCTAGTAGCCGATCTAGTCATCAACAAACCATTAGGGCTTAGCCCACGCCATATCGAATTCAAGCGCGCTTATCTTTATGACATCAATCCTGTAGGGTTTGGCGCAATGCTCTTGGCAACAGCCGTTGCACTCGCCGCCAGGGCAGGGCTCTGGGGCGACACGGCAGCAGCACTGGCTTCCTTTTTGGCTTTGTTGACCGCGTTCATCTGCGCTCCCACCATCGCTTGGTTGACCAAGGGGCGCTATTACATCGCTCGCCCCCCAGAACCCCAGATGGTCCTCCAAGGCCAAGCCTGTATCATTTGCGAGCACCATTTCGATAGTGAAGATATGGCCTTTTGCCCTGCTTATAATGCCCCTATCTGTTCACTCTGCTGTTCTCTGGACGCTCGCTGCAACGATGCATGCAAGCAGCACGCTACCTTTCAGGAGCAATTAATGGACTGGTTGGGCACACTGCTCCCTAATCGTATACTCAAGCATTTCAACTCTCGAATGGGCCATTTCGCTAGTCTATTGATGCTAGTCACTCTGGTGATTGCGGGGTTCTTGATTCTAGTTTTTTATCAGCTTCCCACCCTTTCTATGGAGGTGGAAGCCTTGATGGCGACCACACTGGCTAAAATATTTGCCATTTTTGTGATTGTCAGCGGCGTAGTAGCTTGGCTCTTTGTGCTGGCCAGCGAAAGCCGCGTCGTCGCTCACGAAGAATCTCATCGCCAAACACGCATGCTGCTGGAAGAAATCGATGCCCATGAGAAGACCGATCGGGAACTACAAAAAGCCAAAGAGCTAGCTGAAGCAGCCAATCAGGCCAAAAGCCGCTATCTAACCAGTTTGAGCCATGAACTTCGCTCTCCGCTCAATGCCGCTTTTGGCTATGCCCAATTACTGGAACACGATGACACTATTCCCCCAGAACGGCGCAAAGCGGTCGCCATCATACGCCGCAGCACGGAACACCTGTCTGACTTGATCGAAGGGCTATTGGAAATCTCCAAAATTGAAGCGGGTAGACTGGAACTGTATCGCAACCAGGTCAGAGTCAGCGCGCTGATTGATGAAATTGTCGCAATGTTTCGCCTCCAAGCTCAAGAAAAGGGCATCGACTTTACCTTTACCAGCGAAGGCCGCATTCCTGAATGGGTCATCACCGACGAAAAACGCCTGCGCCAAATACTCATCAACTTGCTTTCCAACGCCATCAAATTTACTAACCATGGCCAGGTGTCGCTGAACTTCCGCTACCGCAATCAAGTGGCGGAATTCACTATTCACGATACTGGTGTAGGTATAGAAGAGGAGGATATTCAGCGTATTTTCAAACCCTTTGAACGGGTGCGCAAACCCGGCGTTCCCATCGCCAACGGCACCGGGTTAGGCCTGACAATTACCAAACTGTTGACCGACATCATGGGGGGGGATCTCCAGGTAGTTAGCACGCCGGGAAGCGGAAGTGAATTTCGGCTTTCGGTAATGCTTTCAAGCATCGAGCCCTTGGAGCTTGTTCGGTCACCCAGTCAAATCGTTAAAGGGTATAAAGGTGAGCGCCGAACTCTATTGGTAATTGATGATGACCCCTCTCACAGGGGCTTGATTAGCGACATGCTGACACCGCTTGGCTTCACCCTGTTGGAAGCACCCGATGGAATCACCAGCTTGCCACTGGCCAATCACTCCCAACCCGACCTGATACTGCTGGATATCGCTATGCCGCATACCGACGGATGGCAAACCGCACGACTGCTCCGCCAACAAGGGTTTCAGGGGCCTATTGTGATGCTCTCCGCTAACGCACGGGAGAGCCAATTGAACGCACTTGGAGAAGGGCTACACAACGACTACTTGATCAAGCCATTCAAGCAAGGCGCCTTACTCGATACCCTAGCGCGGCAGCTACAGCTGCAATGGCAGCATCAAGCTAACACCTTGAGCTCGGCAGCTACTGTATTGGACAGACCAGCGACGTTTTCGCTGACTGACTCAATGTCGGGTTCAACAACGGTTTCAACGACAATGCCTACTCATATAGAGGCCTCCCTGCGTGAGGAAATGCTGGCGCTGGCCGACATCGGTCATTTAAGTGGTTTACGTAGCTGCTTAAGCACTGCCCAAGTCGACGGACGTATTAGCCCTTCATTGTCGGAGGAATTAGAAAGTGCTTTAGATCGTTTTAACTTTCACCAAATCTCACATTTGTTGAAGAAATCGCTATGACAACAATTGAGCGCAAGGATGTAGTGTTAGTAGTAGATGACTCCGCCGATTCCCTAGGCATGATCCACCAAGCCTTAGAGCAGTCAGGACTGACAGCATTAGTGGCGATGGGCGGAGAGCAGGCAATCTCCATTGCCGAAAAAATGACCCCGGATTTAATTCTGATGGATGCCTTAATGCCAGCAATGGATGGTTTCGAGGCGTGTCGTGCGTTGAAGTTACACCCCGCCTTAGCCAACGTTCCCGTCATATTTATGACCGGGCTCACCGATACTGAAGACGTGGTGCGTGGGCTTGAAGCGGGTGGCGTGGACTATATGACCAAACCTATTCGGCCAAAGGAGTTGGTGGCGCGCATTCGCGTGCATCTCAACAATGCCCGCCTGGCCCAAAGCACTCAGACAGCCCTGGATAAGCTGGGGCAAGCCTCTTTCGCAACAGATAGACAAGGTAGATGGCTATGGGGTACGCCCCAAGCAGAAGAGTGGATCAACATTACTGAAGAAAATTTGGCCAAACCACACGAAGAGCTTGCCGAGCACATCCGACGCTGGCTAAACCGACTACCGCGAAGCGGCGATCAGTTAGCCCTGCCGCTGCCTCATAACGCCTTAAGATTGAGATATTTGGGTGAATCAGTTACCAATGAGCACTTATTCCGCTTGTTACATCAAGAAGGAGATAGCGAAAGCCTGCTATTACAAAAGCAGCTGCGGCTTACAAAGCGTGAATCACAAGTGCTGCTCTGGATCGCCCAAGGCAAAACAAATCGTGAAATAGGCCAAATCCTCGAACTCAGCCCGCGCACGGTCAATAAACATTTAGAGCAAATCTTTCGCAAACTAGGGGTGGAAAACCGCACCTCTGCCGCCGCGATGGTATTCCAATGTTTAATTAACATTTAACAAAAGCTTAATTCAACACTCTCACACAGCCACCGTCATCCCTTACGCTCGATATCCACATCGCTGGCTTGGGTAAAGTCATCCAGCACCATCATGTGGCCGAGCTTGCCCGCTTTGGTGGAGAGGTACTGTTCGTTGTGGGGGTTTAAACCGGTGGTAATGGGCAGACGCTCGACGACGTTCACGCCGTCGCGGGTTAGCGCATCCACCTTGCGGGGGTTGTTGGTCATCAGCTTGAGCGCGGTAATGCCCAAGTGGTTGAGCATCGGCACGCAGAGGTCGTAGCGGCGCATGTCGGCGCCAAAGCCGAGCTGCTCGTTGGCTTCTACGGTATCGGCGCCCTGGTCCTGCAGATGATAGGCGCGAATTTTATTGAGCAGGCCAATGCCACGCCCTTCCTGGCGTAAATAGAGCAGCACGCCGCGCCCCTCTTCGGCAATACGCTTTAGCGCTTCTTGCAGCTGGTAGCCGCAGTCGCAGCGCATCGAGAATAGCGCATCGCCGGTTAAGCACTCAGAGTGCACGCGCCCTAACACCGGCTCGCCGCCGCTCACATCGCCCAACGTTAGGGCGATATGGTCTTTACCCGTGGCGTCGTCTTCGAAGCCATGCATGGTGAATGTGGCCCAGGGAGTGGGCAGCCGAGAGGCAGCAATGAAGCGAATGGTCACAGGGTTCCTCGCTGATTAACCAAACCAGTTAACCACACCAGTGTTGGCGAAGTGGGCGGACAGTTTACCAGGAAGCCGCGCAGGCCTCACGGTCTTAGCGGGGTGCGACGATTTTTGCCACGGTTTGCGCCGCCACCCCCGGCTATCTTCACGTACAATTCCTATCTTCAGGTACGATGACTCCCTTACAATGCGGGCAAATTTCTCAAGAGCAAGTGTTTATGACCACCACACCTTTGCAAAACGACCGTTTTCTTCGCGCGCTGGCTCGCCAGCCCGTTGACCGCACTCCGGTGTGGATGATGCGCCAAGCCGGCCGCTATCTGCCGGAGTACCGCGCCAGCCGCGCCGACGCAGGCAGCTTTATGGACCTGTGCCGCAATCATGACTTGGCTTGCGAAGTCACCCTGCAGCCGCTGGAGCGCTACCCGCTCGACGCTGCCATTCTGTTCTCGGATATTTTGACCATCCCCGATGCCATGGGGCTGGGCCTCTACTTCGAAACCGGCGAAGGCCCCAAATTCAAGAAGACCGTACGCACCGCCGAAGAAGTCGCCGCGCTGACCGTGCCAAACGCCGAGCGCGACCTGGACTACGTGATGCGGGCGGTCTCCACGATCCGCCGCGAGCTGAACGGCCGCATGCCGCTGATCGGCTTTTCCGGCAGCCCCTGGACGCTGGCAACGTATATGGTTGAAGGCGGCTCCAGCAAAGACTTCCGCCACTTAAAAACCATGCTGTATGACACGCCGGACACCATGCACCAGCTGCTGGACACCCTGGCACAAGCGGTCACCGACTACCTGAATGCCCAGATCCGCGCCGGTGCCCAGGCGGTACAGATTTTTGATACCTGGGGCGGCGCGCTGTCCACACCGGCCTACCTGGAGTTCTCGCTGCGCTACATGGAGCAGATCGTCTCCGGGCTGATCCGCGAGCACGATGGCCGTCGCGTACCGGTCATTCTGTTCACCAAGAACGGTGGCCAGTGGCTGGAGCACATTGCCTGTGCCGGTGCCGACGCATTGGGCATCGACTGGTCCACCGAGCTGTCCGACGCCCGCGCCCGCGTAGGCCATAAAGTCGCCCTGCAGGGTAATTTAGACCCCAACGTGCTGTTTGCTCGCCCCTCCGCCATTCGCGCCGAAGTTGCCCGCGTGCTGGAGAGTTACGGCCACGGCCCGGGCCACGTGTTCAACTTGGGCCACGGCATCAGCCAGTTCACCAACCCTGATCATGTCACCGCCTTTATGGAGGCGCTGCACGACTTAAGCCCGCAGTACCATCAGGGCATTCCGACTCAATCGAACGACTCATGCCCAGGAGCCAAGCAATGAGCGACCTACGCGACGACCAGTGGTTTACCGAAGTCTTTGATAGCCACGGTAGCGCTTTCTCGCTGAAAGTTTCTGAAAAACTGCTGGATGTGCAAAGCCCTTACCAGCACCTGGAAGTGTACGCCACCGAAACCTACGGCAACCTGATGGTGCTGGATGGCTGCGTGATGCTCACCGACCGCGACAACTTCCTGTATCACGAAATGATCGCCCACCCGGCGCTGTTCACCCATCAGGACCCCAAGCGGGTGGTCATCATTGGTGGCGGCGACTGCGGCACCTTGAAAGAAGTGCTGCGCCATCCGGGCGTCGAGAAGGTCACCCAGATCGATATCGACGAGGAAGTCACCAAGGCCGCCGAGCGCTTTTTCCCCGAACTCGTGGAAGCCAACGGCGACCCACGCGCCGAGCTGCTGTTTGCCGACGGCGTGAAATGGGTCGACGACGCCGCCGACGAGAGCATCGACGTGCTGATCATCGACTCCACCGACCCGGTAGGCCCTGCCGAAGGCCTGTTCAAAACCGACTTTTTGAAGCGCTGCCACCGCATTCTGAAAAGCGGCGGGGTGATGGTGCAGCAGAGTGAGTCACCGCTGTATCATAGCGGCTCAATCATCCGCGAACTGCGTAACGACATGCGCGAAGCAGGCTTTGATAGCGTAGCCACCCTGCCCTTCCCCCAGCCGGTGTACCCTTCCGGCTGGTGGAGCGTGACGCTGGCAGGCAAAAGCACCAACGTTGAAAGCTTCCGAGAAGAGGCTGCCGCCAGCCACGAAATGCCGCTACAGTACTACACAGTAGATGCCCACCGTGGTGCCCTGGCGCTGCCGCCCTTTATGCGTAAAGCGTTCGCATAACTTCGCGGTTCCGCTATGTATCAGGCCGGGCTCTGCCCGGCCTTTTTTATGCGCAGGAGTTGCTGCGCTCGACGTTAAGGAATAATAAATGACTACAACGCGTTGGTTAGGATTGGGAATCACTCTATTAGCCCCGACCCTCTGGGTACCTGCCACGGCCATGGCCGATACCCTTGAGGCCATTCAAGAGCGCGACAGCGTGCGCTGCGGCGTTAACGCCGCCCAGCCCGGCTTCTCATCGCTGGACGATAACGACCAATATCGCGGCCTGGACACCGATGTGTGCCGCGCCATTGCCGCTGCCGCGCTAGGTGATGCCAGCAAAGTCAATTTCGTACCGTTAGACTCGGTGGAGCGTTTTGCCGCACTGCAGTCTGGCGAGGTGGACGTGCTCTCCCGCACCACCACCTGGACCTCCAGCCGCGACACCACCCTCGGGATGAACTTCACTGGCGTCAGCTACTACGACGGCCAGGCGTTTATGGTGGCCAGCGACCTCGGCGTACAGAGCGCAAAAGAACTGGATGGGGCGGCTGTTTGCACTCAGTCAGGCACCACCAGCGAACTCAACCTTTCCGACTACTTCCGCATTAACAACATGACCTATGATGCGGTGGTGTTTGATTCACCTGAACAGTCGATTGCGGGCTTCGAAGCAGGCCGCTGCGACGTATTGAGCTCGGATGCCTCGCAGCTCTACGCCCAGCGCATTCAACTGGCCGACCCCAATATGGCCGTGGTGCTGCCGGAGATCATCTCCAAAGAGCCGCTGGGCCCCGCCGTGCGCCAAGGGGATGACCAGTGGTTCAACATCGTGAAGTGGTCGCTATTTGCCATGCTGAATGCCGAAGAGCTGGGCGTCAGTCAAGCCAACGTGGATGAGCAGCTAAGCTCAGACAACCCAGATGTGATGCGTTTGCTCGGCCAAGATGGTGATTTTGGCGAAGCCATGGGCCTACAGCCGGACTGGGCCTACCAAATCGTCAAACAGGTAGGTAACTACGCGGATATTTATGATCGCAACGTGGGCACAGGCTCTGATTTTAAGATTGCACGAGGCTTAAACGCGCTTTGGAAAGATGGCGGCATTCAGTACGCGCCGCCCATTCGCTAACACGCTAAGCGACTAGCCACCGACCTCCGCCAGCGGCTGCGCACCAAAAAAGCGCATGGCGTAGCTGCTGGCCTACTTTTTTGCACCACTACCTTCGTCAAATCCGCTGATTTTACGTTGAAAAGCGCTGAATTTGCCGACATATCTTTCTTGGCACCTTCCTTGCTAGCTTTTAATGATGCATCACCATGCATAATGACATTAAATCGAGGAAGGGGAACAAACATGATTAATAAGAAACACCTGGTACTGCTTGCCTCTGCGGGTGCAATTACGCTGGCCGGTATCGCTACCGCGCAAGCGAACACATTAGAAGAAACGCGCTCTCGCGGTGCCGTACAGTGTGGCGTTAGTGATGGCTTGCCAGGTTTTTCCGCGCCGGACGATAGCGGCGAATGGCAGGGCCTGGACGTTGACGTATGTCGTGCCGTGGCTGCCGCCGTACTGGGCGATGCGGACGCCGTTAACTACATTTCCCTGAACGCCGTTGAGCGCTTCACTGCCCTTCAGTCCGGCGAAGTGGATGTCCTTTCTCGTAACACCACCTGGACCACCACCCGTGACACCACGCTGGGTCTGAACTTCACCGGCGTTAACTTCTACGACGGCCAGGGCTTCATGGTCTCTCGCGACCTGGGTATCACCAGCGCGGCCGAGCTGGATGGCGCGGCGATTTGTATTCAATCAGGCACCACTACCGAGCTGAACCTGGCTGATTACTTCCGTGCCAACGGCATGGAGTTCGACCCCATCGTTTTCGATACCTCCGAGCAAACCGTAGGTGGCTTCCAGGCTGGCCGCTGTGACGTTCTGACGTCTGACACTTCTCAGCTGGCGGCCCTGCGCATTCAGCTCGACGACCCGGCGGGCGCCATGATTCTGCCGGATGTCATCTCGAAAGAGCCGCTGGGTCCGGTCGTGCGTCAGGGTGACGATCTGTGGTTCAACATCGTGAAGTGGTCGCTGTTCGCTATGATCAACGGTGAAGAGTACGGCGTCACCAGCGAAAACGCTGAAGAGATGCTCAGCTCCGATAACCCGGACGTAGCGCGTCTACTCGGCCAGGACGGCAACTATGGTGAAGGCATGGGTCTTGACGCCGACTGGGCCTATAACATCCTGAGCCAAGTGGGTAACTACGGTGAAAGCTTCGAGCGCAACGTAGGTATGGGTTCACCGCTGGAAATCGAACGCGGTGTCAATGCCCTGTGGAACCAAGGCGGCTTCCAGTACGCACCGCCGATTCGCTAAGCGTCTCGCTTGACCCCGGCCCGCCACCTTTTTGGTCATGGCGGGCCATTTGATTGACCTTCCGTATCGCGGAGACGCCACCCATGTCCGTAAGACCTAACGCTCGCCCCGTTGGCCAAAAGCCACCGTTCTGGCGAGACCGCGCCAAACGTGCGCTCATCTTCCAATGTCTGCTCATCGCCGCTGTTATCGCCTTTTTGTTCTATATCGTCGGCAACGTGCAAGACAACCTCTCCTCACGGGGTATCACCACAGGTTTTGGCTTCCTGAGTAATACCGCCGGTTTTGGGATCGTTCAGAGTCTGATCGACTACTCTTCCCAAAGCACCTATGGCCGCACCTTTTTCGTTGGCCTACTGAATACGCTGTTGGTGGGCGGGCTAGGCGTGATTGCCGCCACCATCATTGGCTTCATTGTCGGTATCGCCCGTTTATCGCCCAACTGGCTGATCGCCAAACTGGCGGCGGCGTATATCGAAACGTTTCGTAATATCCCGCTGCTGCTGCAGATCTTCTTTTGGTACTTTGCCGTGCTGCGGGCGCTCCCCAGCGCGAGGGAAAGCCTGGCGTTTGGCGAAGCCGTGTTTCTTAATGTACGCGGGCTTTATCTACCTGAGCCGCTGTTCGAATCGGGCTTCGGGCTGATTCCTGTCACCTTTGTGATCGCCATCGCGGCCAGTATTGCGCTGGTGATATGGGCAAAACGCCGTCAGGAAGCCACGGGGCAGCGAATTCCCGCTTACTGGATCTCCTTTGCACTGATCTTTGGGCTGCCCCTGTTGGTCATGTTGGCCACTGGCGTACCCATTACTTGGGAAATGCCCGAGCTGCGTGGCTTCAACTTCCGCGGCGGCATCACGGTGATTCCTGAGTTTCTGGCGCTGTGGTTCGCACTCTCGATCTACACGGCGTCGTTCATTGCCGAGATCGTGCGCTCCGGTATTCAGGCCATTTCACATGGCCAAACCGAAGCGGCGCAGGCACTGAGTCTGCCGCGCAACCTGGTGCTGCGCCTCGTCATCATTCCTCAGGCATTGCGGGTCATCATCCCCCCGCTCACCAGCCAATACCTGAATTTGATCAAAAACTCGTCGCTGGCTACGGCCATTGGCTATCCGGACCTCGTATCGGTGTTTGCAGGGACCACGCTGAACCAGACAGGCCAAGCCATCGAGGTCATTGCCATGACCATGGCGGTCTACCTGACGATCAGCCTGCTGGTATCCATGTTCATGAACTGGTTCAACGCCCGTGTGGCGCTGGTTGAACGCTAGGCCGTTGGCGAGGGCATTCCCATGATTCACAACCGAACGATGATCGAGCCAAAGCCGGCGCCCAGCAGTTCCGTGGGCCCTGTGGCATGGCTACGCAGCAACCTGTTCAACGGCCCGATCAACACGATCTTTACTCTGATCGGCCTGTATATTCTCTACCTGCTCGTGGTTCCCACGGTGCAATGGGCGTTCATCAACGCCGACTGGGTAGGCACCTCCCGCGAAGACTGCTCCCGGGAAGGCGCCTGCTGGGTGTTCATCAACGCACGCTTCACCCAGTTCATCTACGGCTTGTACCCGCGCTCGGAAATCTGGCGTGCCAATATCGTCTTTGCCGGGTTCTTCACCCTGATTGCCTGGCTGGCGATTCCCAAGCTGCCTTTCAAGCGCTGGGTGGCCGTGTTTGCGCTGGTCGGCTTCCCCGTGATCGCCTACGTGCTGCTGCATGGCGGCTATTTCGACCTGCCGCGTGTGCCGACCCATCGCTGGGGCGGCCTGATGCTGACCCTGCTGCTGGCCACCGTGGGCATGGTAGGCGCGCTGCCGATCGGTATCGTGCTGGCCCTGGGGCGGCGTTCGAACATGCCCATCGTCAAGAGCTTCTGCGTCATCTTTATCGAGTTCTGGCGTGGCGTGCCGCTGATCACCGTGCTGTTTATGGCCTCGGTCATGCTGCCGCTGTTCCTGCCCTCCGATATGAGCGTTGACCGCCTAGTGCGTGCCCTGATCGGCTTAACGCTGTTCCAGAGCGCCTATATGGCAGAGGTCATTCGTGGCGGCTTGCAGGCGATTCCAAAAGGCCAGGAAGAGGCCGCGGCAGCGCTCGGCATGACTTACTGGAAGCGCATGGGGCTGATCATTCTTCCCCAAGCGCTGAAGATGATGATTCCCGGCATCGTGAATACGTTTATCTCGCTGTTTAAAGACACCACCCTGGTCATGATTATCGGGCTCTTTGACCTTTTGGGGATCGTGCAAGCGGCACTGGCCGACTCACGCTGGTTAGGCTTCTCGTTGGAAGGTTACGTGTTTGCCGCCTTCATGTTCTGGATCTTCTGTTTCAGCATGTCGCGCTACAGTCAGTACCTAGAACGCAAGCTGCATACCGGCCACAAGCGCTAACGCCGCTTTTATCAACGATTTTTTAGCAGGATAGTGACATGACACAAGCAGCTTCCCATAACCCTGGCACCGGCACTTCGGATCTGATGGTCGAAATGCGCGGCGTCAACAAGTGGTACGGCGATTTTCACGTGCTGCGGGATATCTACCTGGAAGTGAAACGCGGCGAGCGGATCGTCATTTGCGGGCCTTCTGGCTCGGGCAAATCCACCATGATCCGCTGCATCAATCACCTAGAAGAGCACCAAAAAGGCGAGATCGTGGTGGGTGGCGTGCCGCTGACCCAAGACGTCAAGCGCATCGAGCAAATTCGCCGCAGCGTCGGCATGGTATTCCAGCATTTCAACCTGTTCCCTCACCTCACGGTGCTGGAAAACTGCTGTATCGCGCCAATGTGGGTACAGAAGAAGCCCCGCAAAGAGGCCGAAGCCATGGCCATGCAGTATCTGGAGCGGGTGCGTATTGCCGAGCAGGCCAATAAGTATCCCGGCCAGCTCTCCGGCGGCCAGCAGCAGCGGGTAGCGATTGCCCGCTCGCTGTGCATGCACCCGGACGTCATGCTGTTTGACGAACCGACCTCGGCCCTCGACCCGGAAATGATCAAGGAAGTACTGGACGTCATGATCGAGCTGGCCGAAGAGGGCATGACCATGCTGTGCGTTACCCACGAGATGGGCTTCGCCAAGACCGTGGCCGACCGCGTCATCTTCATGGACCAAGGGCAAATCATCGAAGAGAACGCCCCCGAGCCGTTCTTCAATAATCCGCAATCCGAGCGCACCCAGCTCTTCTTGAGCCAGATTCTGGGGCACTAATCCTGTCTCCAGTGCCACGATGTACTGAACGTGGGCCTCCAGTGAGGCCCATTTTCATGGACCCTCTACGCCACAACATCACAACAAGTGAGTCATCATGGAAAAGCTCTTCATTGACCGCGCACCGCAGCCCATTGCCCCGTTCTCACACGCCTGCCGGGTGGGCGACCTGGTCTTCATCACCGGCCAAATGCCCACGGTGCCGGAAACCAACGAGATGCTGCTGGGCACGTTTACCGAGCAAACCCACCGGGTGATGCAGAATCTGGCCATCGTGCTGGAAGAGGTCGGCAGTAGCTTCGAATACGTGGTTCAGTCGCGGGTCTTCATCACCAATATGGGCCACTTCGATGAAGTGAATCAGGTCTACGCCAGCTACTTCCAACAACCACTGCCCACCCGCACCTGCATTGGCGTGACCGGGCTTGCGGGCGGCGCGGATGTCGAAGTCGATATGATCGCCTGGATTCCTCCCAAAGCGGGCGCTTAACCACCCACGAGTGTAATGCTGGCAGGCAGTAGCGCAGGCTGCTCCCGATGCTTCGTCAGCGGCTTGCCCGCCAGCGCCGTGAGCAGAATTTGCAGGGGGTCGCCGTGGCTGACCACCAGCACCGTTTCACCCTCAAAGCGTTGCTCCAACGCTTCCAGCGCAGCGACCATGCGCGCCGCGACACGCTTGACCGGCTCCACCTGCCACTGGGTGTGGTCGGCGTTCTGGGCATCGAAGGCCCACACCTCCGGGTAGTGGCTATCCGCCTTGCCCTCCAATTCACCAAAGTGGCGCTCCCTCAAGCGCTCCTCTTTTTGCATCTCCAACCCAAACGCGGCGGCCACTCGGGCGGCGGTGTGCGTGGTGCGTAAAAAGTCCGAATGCACGACCTGTGTGGGTACCGGCCAGTGCCACCGTGCGACGGTATCTGCCAGCTGCTGCTCGCCCTGCGGCGACAGCCCATACGCCAACAGCCCTCGCTCGGGGGAGCTGATGATGGTGCCTTGTGCGTTAGCCTGGCTATGGCCGTGGCGCATCAGCAGATAGCGGTTTCGCCAATGATGACGTGAGTCGTCTATATCCATGCTCTTTTCTCTATGAAAACCGTGTTTGACCAAACACGGAACGGTTGCCATGGTTAAAGGGTAATCAATGACATGGAGGACGTATGACAATGACCACCTATATCGTGGTAGCCGACGCCGCTCGGGCACGTATCTTCACCCGTGATGCACTTCACCTCGCCGAGCAGGAGAGCTTGGTACACGCTGCAGGCAGGCTGCATGAAGGCGACTTGATCACGGACCGCCGCGGTGCCGATGTTCATGAGTCTACGTCAACGTCATCGCGCTCATCCGGCGAGGAAGGCGCGGCCTCCCAACATGAAAACGAGCTGTTTGCCAAAGAAGTCGCCCAGCGACTCTACACTGCGCGGGTGGACAACAGCATGGACAAGCTGATCATGGTCGCGCCTCCCAAGTTCTTGGGGCTGCTCAAAGAGAAGCTCGATAACCCCACGCAGAAGCTGGTCACCCACACGCTCTCGAAAGACCTCAGCAAAGCGTCCATGGCTGATATTCAGAACGCGGTCAGCGATCTTCGTTAACACTACAGTTAGCGCTTACTAACTTTTTTTCCTGCTTTTTACTAAAGGCGTAGTCGCTCTCGCCGATACCCATCATGAACCCTGATGATCCCGAGAGCGACTATGTTTTCTTCCCTACGTTTACGTATCTTGCTAGCGGCCCTTATCGCTATTGTGTTGGCTTTAACGGTGAATGGCATTGCTAGTTACACGACTGTAAAGCATCACAATAGTGAGCAGGTTAATCGCAACCTAAGCGCTGTTGTGAATGGAAACACACAGGCCATCGATGAGTGGTTCAATGCGCGCTACACGATGTTAGCCAGCATGGAACACACTGCAGTTAGCGAAGAGCCGCTACAAGCCTTGCGACAATTAGCCGATTCTGGCGACTTTATGACCGCTTACATTGCTTACCCGTCCACATCAGAGGGAATTTTCTCAGACGGCTGGCAACCCCCTAGCGATTATGACCCACGCCAGCGTCCCTGGTATCAAGGCGCGGTGAACGCGCAAGACACTATCATCACCGCCCCGTATGTCGATGCTCAAACGGGCGGCCTGATCATTACCTTCGCTCGCCCCTTCTATCAAAACGGCGAACTAGCCGCTGTGGTTGGGGCCGATATTACGATTGCTGACGTTATCGATATTGTTGCCAGCATTTCCCCCACACCGTCTAGCTTTGGCTTTCTAACCACCAACGATGGCACGCTGGTTGCCCATCCGGATGAGTCGCTGACGCTGGAGCCTTCAAGTGTATTAAGCGATGCGCTCACGCCTTCGGACCTCACTCGCATCGTGCAGGCAGACTCCCCACAGCCGCTAGCTCTGCAAGGCAGCGATAAACTGCTAATGGGCAGTGCTGTAGGCGGCAACAGCGGTTGGCAGTTGGTCGTCGCGTTAGACGAAGCAGAGGCCACCGCAGACCTGCGCGCCATTGCCACCACGTCCATCGTTACCCTGCTGATCGTCGCGGCCATTACCGCTGTGGTATTTGGGCTGCTGCTGTCGCTGCTGCTGCGCCGCCTGCTGGGGGTGCGCAACGCGATGGATAACATCGCCTCCGGCGAGGGCGACCTCACCCAGCGTCTGCCAGAAGAAGGCAACGACGAAGTCACTCAAATCGCTAGCGCCTTTAACCGCTTTGTTAACAAAATGGAGCACGTCTTAATCGATGTGCGCACCAGCAGCGAATCGGTGCACCACGCCGCTAACGAGATTGCCATGGGCGGCCAAGACCTCTCCCGCCGTACCGACAACGCGGCGTCTAGCCTGCAGCAAACCTCCGCATCGGTAGAGCAAATCACCAGCACCGTGCAGCACACGGCGGCCTCAGCACAGGAAGCCAACAAGCTCTCCCACGCGGCCACCGAAGTCGCGAAAGAGGGCGGTCAGGTGGTGTCGAACGTGGTCACCACCATGGAAGATATTTCCGACGCCTCCAACAAGATTGGCGAGATCGTCACGCTGATGAACAGCATTGCCTTCCAGACCAACCTGCTGGCGCTCAACGCCTCGGTAGAAGCAGCGCGGGCTGGCGAGCATGGCCGTGGCTTTGCCGTCGTGGCAGAGGAAGTGCGCAAACTGGCTGGCCGCAGCAGCGACGCGGCCAACGATATCCAGAAACTGATCGAAGACTCGCAAGCCAAGGTGAATAACGGCACCTCGTTGGTACGCAATGCGGGTAGCACGATGAAGGATATCGTAGACCACATCACCCGCGTAACCGACGTACTGGAAGAGATCAACGCTGCAACCAGCGAGCAAAGCGATGGCATCAAACAGGTCAACATCGCCGTGGCCGAGCTGGACCGGATGACCCAGGAAAACGCCGCCATGGTGGAAGAGTCCACCACCGCCGCCGAGCAGTTGAAAGAGCAGGCGGATCGCCTGACCGGCACGATCAGCAGTTTCAAACTCTCTAACGCGGCATCACCCGCGCTGCAAGCGCCGCAGGATCGCTTACCGCGCACGTCAGAGACCTTCTAAACGTCTCGTCTGCCACTCCTCCATGGCCGCCGCAGCGCTCGCGGTGGCGGCCATGTCATGCGTTAACCATGAATCTTTGTTCTACTGGTTCAAGGATGGCACTCGATACGCTCTTCCGCCTCTTGCTGATGAACAGCATTGCCTTCCAAACCAACCTGCTGGCACTCAACGCCTCAGTAGAAGCAGCGCGGGCTGGCGAACACGGGCGCGGCTTTGCCGTGGTGGCCGATGAAGTGCGCAAGCTCGCCTCGCGCAGCAGCGACGCCGCCATGCACGAGCTGGCCGATAGCGTAACTCGCGTCACCCAAATGCTGGGCGATATCAGTACGGCAGCCGGTGAGCAGAACGACGGGATCAACCAAGTCAGCATCGCGGTGACCGACCTGGATCAGATGACCCAGCAAAACGCCGCCCTGGTGCAAGAGTCCACCACCGCTGCAGAGCAGCTCAAAGACCAAGCGGACAAGCTGGCCGCGCTAGTGGGTGGCTTTACGCTAGAGGCGTCGCAGCACCCGGCTCAGGCGCTGCCAAGCCCTGAAAAGGCCAAGGTGTAACCGCTAGGGTATCGGTGGCAGCGGGATATCGTCACTGCGCTTGGCCCCGGCGGTCATTTCCCGGCAGAGACGTAAAAACTCCCGAACGCCGGTGGTGAGGTACTTGTGGCGATGCCAAATGAACGTGAACTGGCGCTTGAGATCCAACTCCGGCGTGGGCAGCGGCACCAAGCTGCCGCGCCGGAAGGCATCACGCAGTGCCAGCCGCGACACGCAGCCAATCCCTAATCCCGACTCCACCGCGCGTTTAATGCCCTCGGTATGCTCCAGCTCCAACAGCGTATTGAACCGGCTGCGACGGTGGCGGGCGGCATGCTCCAGCGTCATGCGCGTGCCTGAGCCCTCCTCACGCATGATCCAATCCTCCCGCAGCAGCTGATCCAGCTCCAGGTGCTCCCGCCCTGCCAGCGGGTGGCGCGGCGAGCAGAACACGCACAGCTCATCCTCGACCCAGGGCTGGCTGATGATCATGTCGTCATCGCACTGCCCCTCGATCAGCCCTAAATCCAGCGAGTGCTGGCGCACGCCCTCGATGATATGCCGCGTATTGCGCACCGCCAGCCGCACTCGGCTACCGGGATAGCGCTGCATGAAATCGCTGATTAGCAGCGTGGCGAGATAGTTACCGATGGTGAGCGTCGCGCCGACGTCCAATGCGCCCACGCCCTGTTGGCCCCGCAGTAGCTCCTCGACCTCCTCGGCGCGGTCCAGCAGGGCCACCGCCTTGGGCAGTAGCTGGAAGCCGAGCGCGTTGAGTTTCAGCCGTTTCCCGATGCGATCAAGCAGTTGGCAATCGAACTGGCGCTCCAGCTCCGCCAGCGCTGTGCTGGTAGCCGATTGCGACATGGCCAGCGCGCGCGCCGCGTGAGAAACGCTCTCGTGCTGAGCAACGGCTACGAAAACTTCTAACTGTCGCAGGGTGTAGTGCATGGCCAAAACCTATCTGTAGAGTGGTCCGCGAAAGGGCTATATCGATTTTAAAGATAAGCGTTATCAAGATAATTTGCTTAACAGATATACCACCCTTATTTAGAATTGAGAGCAACCTATAGAGCTATTTTTTATTCTTTTTTGGAATATGGCGAGCAAGGCTTAGGCCTCGCTGCCCCTGGAGGAGTTAGCATGAGCAAGTTTGCCCTGGAAGAAGTGCTAAGCGTTCACCACTGGAACGATACCCTATTCAGCTTCCGCACCACTCGCGAGCGCAGCCTGCGCTTCAAGAACGGCCAGTTCGTTATGATCGGCCTGGAAGTGGACGGCAAACCCCTGATGCGCGCTTACTCCATCGCCAGCCCCAACTACGAAGATCACCTTGAGTTCTTCAGCATCAAGGTGCCGGATGGCCCGCTCACCTCGCGCCTGCAACACCTGAAAGTGGGCGACCAGATCATGGTCAGCCGCAAGCCGACCGGCACACTGGTGTGCGACGACCTGCTGCCGGGCCGCAACCTGTATATGCTCTCGACCGGCACTGGCTTGGCGCCGTTTATGAGCCTGATTCAAGACCCGGAAGTCTACGAGCGCTTCGAGAAAGTCGTGCTGGTACATGGCGTGCGCGAAGTCTCCGAACTGGCCTACGCCGACTTCATCACCAAAGAGCTGCCCGCCCACGAGTACCTGGGCGAAGAGATCGCCGAGAAGCTGGTGTACTACCCCACGGTGACCCGTGAAGAGTTTCACACCATGGGTCGCCTGACCGACCATATTCGCACCGGCAAGCTGTTCGAGGACACCGGCCTACCGCCCATCGACCCGCGCCAAGACCGCGCCATGATCTGCGGCAGCCCGGCGATGCTGGACGACACCAGCGCCCTGCTCGATGAGCTGGGCCTGAACATCTCCCCGCGTATGGGCGAGCCGGGCGACTACGTCATCGAACGCGCCTTCGTTGAGAAGTGAGCCTCGTTCGAAGGGTGAAAGGTGAAGGGTGAATAGAAAATCGTAGCCCGTGTCATCGTCGCCTTATGCACAAAGCCCCTGTGGATATTATCCACAGGGGCTTTGTCGATTCAGCGCGACTCACTGTTCACGCCTTACCATTCACCGTGGTTAAACAGCGTCTTTACCGGTTTCGCCGGTCCGGATACGGATGACCTGCTCGAGCGGCATCACGAAGATTTTACCGTCACCGATTTTGCCGGTATTGGCGACCTGGGTAATCGCGTCGATTACCTGCTCGGCCATATCGTCGTCGACGGCCACTTCCAGCTTCACCTTGGGCAGGAAATCCACCACGTACTCCGCGCCACGGTAGAGCTCCGTGTGGCCCTTCTGGCGGCCAAAGCCTTTCACTTCCGTTACCGTAATGCCCTGCACGCCGATATCAGAGAGCGATTCGCGTACGTCATCAAGCTTGAACGGCTTGATAATGGCTGAGATCAATTTCATTGCGACATCCTCTAGCTTGGTGGCCCACTGTTATCAAAACAGCGTTATTGAACGGTTGTCATAACCCATCAAGGTTGGCGGGGCGCTCGCATAGCCAAGCCCGTTACCCAGTGGGTTAAGCATACACCGCCATGGGCAGAGAATAAAAAGCCAGTACGTACCTAGCTAATAACAACCAGCGTGCAACCTACCTGGGAAGGACAAAAAGGCCTCCCACGGTGGGGAGGCCAAAAGGAGCACGCCAGCTCACATGATTAGCGCAAGCTTATTTCTTGACGCTAAACTCGGGGTAGGCTTCCAGACCGCATTCAGCGATATCGACGCCTTCATACTCTTCTTCTTCGCTAACGCGGATACCCATGACCGCTTTCAGCACCAGCCATACCACTAAGCTTGCGATGAAGACCCAGCCAAAGATGCCCACGATACCGATCAACTGTGCACCGAAAGAAGCATCGCCATTATTCAGCGGTACTGCCAACACACCCCAGATACCGACCACACCGTGAACGGAGATCGCACCAACCGGATCGTCCAGCTTCAGTTTGTCCAACGTTACGATAGCCGCGACAACAATCAGGCCACCTACTGCGCCAATAATGGCAGCACCCAGCGCTGAAGGAGAAAGCGGGTCGGCGGTAACCGCCACCAGGCCAGCCAGCGCGCCGTTCAGCGCCATGGTGAGGTCCGCCTTGCGGAACCACAGCTTGGCTAGAATAAGCGCGGCGATGACACCACCAGCAGCCGCTGCGTTGGTGTTCACGAACACTTGCGCAACGTTGTTAGCTGAACCGATATCGGACATTTTCAGCTCAGAGCCACCGTTGAAGCCGAACCAGCCCATCCACAGGATGAAGGTACCCAGCGTTGCCAGCGGCATATTGGCACCGGGAATGGCGTGGATAGAGCCATCTTTACCGTACTTGCCTTTACGCGGGCCAAGTACCAGCACACCGGCAAGCGCTGCAGCCGCACCGGCCATGTGCACAATGCCGGAACCCGCGTAGTCAGAGTAGCCCACTTCAGACAACCAGCCGCCGCCCCACGTCCAGTAGCCAGACACCGGGTAGATGAACGCAGTCATCACCACGGCAAAGGCTAGGAACGCCCACAGCTTCATACGCTCAGCAACCGCACCCGAGACAATCGACATCGCGGTGGCCACAAACACGACCTGGAAGAAGAAGTCCGAACGCATGGAGTAGTAAGGCGCATCATCACCACCGGCCAGCACCGCATCGACGCTGTTCTCGGTACCGATCAGGAACCCAAGGCTAGGCAGGAAACCGCCTTCGCCGCTGGAGTACATGATGTAGTAGCCCACCAGCAGGTACATGGTGCAGGCAATGGCAAACAGCGCAATGTTCTTGGTCAGAATTTCAGCGGTGTTCTTGGAACGTACCATACCGGCCTCGAGCATCGAGAAGCCGGCGGCCATCCACATGACCAGTACGCCGCAAATCAGGAAGTAAAACGTATCGAGCGCATAGCTCAAATCAGCTAACTCATTCATGAGGTGTTCCCCGTTTGTACTAAGAAGAGGTACTTGGAAAAGGTACTTAGAAGAGATACTTGGCGACGTTAAAACGTCATCAGCAACTCAAAGTCGGCCCTTAAACGGCGTCAGCACCGCGCTCACCGGTACGAATACGGATCACATCTTCCAACGGTGTGACGAACACTTTGCCGTCGCCGATTTTGCCGCTATTCGCTGCATTGCAGATGGCATCCAGCACGCTCTCCAGGCGCGCATCGTCGACGGCGACTTCCACTTTCACCTTGGGCAGAAAGTCGACCACATACTCCGCACCACGGTAGAGTTCGGTATGCCCCTTTTGGCGACCAAAGCCTTTCACTTCAGTAACCGTAATCCCTTGAACGCCGTTGTCGGCGAGTGCTTCACGAACGTCGTCAAGCTTGAATGGCTTGATGATAGCGGTGATGAGTTTCATCCCGGATCTCCCCTGCTGGCTCGGTGGATAGCGGCATGGCCGCCCGAATTTAGTGCTTACCCTACTAATGCTCATACCGTGCCACTCACTTTTTTATTATTTAAATTCAAAAACTTAAATTATTAACATAAGCAAGTGGCGGTAACTAAGCACCACTACCTACTACGTGCCGGACTTGCCCTGCACCATAAAAGAACATTGAAAAAAGCTAGTCGCTCCATTTCGATGCATTTGTACACGTACGCCCACCGCGCTTAATTAACAAACGGTACATGCGAATCGTCGGCGGGTTGCGTATCCTTACTCACAAGCAGTTCACATTTATGCGTGATCGTTTAAGGAGAGAGCCATGGCGCCCCAAGACCGCATTAGCCGCTTAGCCCAGCAGATCGGCGACCGCTTACAGAATGCGTCGCAAGCCCCGGAAGATATTCAGAAAGGTGTCCAGCAGGTGGTACGCGGCGCGTTTGACCGCCTGGAGCTGGTATCGCGGGAAGACTTTGATATTTTGATGGATGTGCTGCAGCGCACCCGCTCGCGGGTAGAAGCTCTAGAGCGCCAAGTGGCCAGCCTGGAAGCGGCGATAGAAGCATCTAACACCCCCGCCGCCACGCCTGTAGAAGCTGAAGTACCGCCCGCCCCTGTGCAACCTTCCAGCACAACTAAGCCAACCGCTGACGGCGCTGAGTAAGTACGCCGTTTTGCACGGCATGGGGCAGGTTCGGCTGCCCCACTTCTTGCCCCTCTCTCTCTCTCATACTATCTCTACACTCTCTCCCGTCCTCTCCCCTGTGCTTAATTCAACACCCCATGCCAGTGAACAAGAATCACTATCATTGACAACCCTAGTGATAGTGCTATCGTGCGCTTATCCGCAGCCTCCCGCGTGCCGTTAAGCACCAATACGGCGCAGGCACTACGCTCCACCCACGATAGCAACTGCCCCGATGCCTCAGCAGGAACGCTTAGCAACGCCTAAAATCACCCCCTTTTCGTTGGCCCAGCTTGGCCAGCGCTTCGGCATTCACTACCGCATTGAAGGCCCGACTTCTCCGCGCCAGCCGGTCGCCACTGGTCATGTTCATGACGTTAGCCTGCACCACGGGATTCACTTAACGCTTTCTGATTTGCAGGTAGAACGTGGCTATACCTCCACGTCTTACCAAAGCGTGCCATGGTTCTTGAGCGTTATCTTGGAAGGCACTATTCATCTCCAAATGGGCAAGCAGCAGATACAGCTCTCTGCAGGAGATGGCGTATGCAGCCACTTTGATACCCGGCACCCACTCACGGTGCATCAACCTGTTCAGGCACGCCTTCGTACTGTGAATATTGCGGTTCTGACCACTGCACCCTTAGGCCTACCCACCCCGCCTGATGCTTCATGTTTGCATTGCTGGAAGCTACCCGAGGCCCTCTGCGAAACGCTTTGCACCATTAGTGAGCAACCGCCCTCGCTCTGGCGACAGGCGCTCGTTTGGCAGGGGTTAGCACTGCAACTGATTGGATTAGGTTTGCCCGAATGTCAGACAGCGCTACCCGAGCACAAACGCCTTTCTACCCGTGATCGTCATTGCCTCACGTCACTGCACGCGCGCATCACTCAGCATCCCGCCGAGCCTTATAGCCTCACCGCATTAGCCAAAGAAGCCGCTATGAGCCCCAGCAGCCTGCGCCAGAAGTTTCGTGCCTGCTACGGCTGCACGCTGTTCGACTATATTCGCCAAGTGCGCCTGGAGCAGGCGCACGCATCGTTGCGCCAAGGCCACAGCGTTCAACACACGGCCCACCGCTGCGGTTACCGCCATGCCAGCAATTTTTCGAGCGCCTTTAAGCGCCACTTCGGTGTTTCCCCTCACGAGCTTCAACGAGACAAGCCATAAGCCATCGTTCCCTTGATGCGATCACTTATGACAGCGCGCATAGCTGGCTTGGCACAACGCATACCTTTACGATGCCATAAAAAGTAATAATTCTCATTGCTTAATAACACTGATTCCACCTCCTCCCAGGATCACTTATGGCCTCCACCCATCGTCTGTTTTTACTGGCTCCCTTGAGCAGTGCGCTACTCATCGCGCTGGCAACGCCTGCTGCGGCACAGCCAAGCACTGCTTTAGCCACCGTCACTGTGACTGCCCAACAGGCGGCGACCAAAGTTGCTACGCCCTTTATCGAAACCCCGCAGAGCGTCTCAACCATCACCGACACGCAGATGACACAGCGCGGTGTCACCACGGTGCAACGCGCCACCGACTACACTCCCGGCGTGTACAGCAACCAAGTAGGGGCTTCTAACCGTTTTGATTACCTAGTGTTAAGAGGCTTCTCCGACGGCAGCTTGAGCAACACCTTTTTAGATGGCTTGAAGGTGATGGGCGACGCCAACTCCCATAGCAGCATGCGCATCGACCCCTGGTTTTTAGACAGCATCGAAGTGGTGCGCGGCCCTGCATCCGTGCTGTATGGCCGCGCCTCACCGGGCGGCGTGGTGGCCCTCAACAGCAAACGCCCTGAGTTTGAACCGGGCGGCGAGCTGCGCTTCAGAGTCGGCAACAGTAACCAGCGCAGTGCCGCGTTCGATCTCACGGGCCCGCTGGGGGAAGAGCAGCGCGTTGCGTTTCGGCTCACCGGTATTGCCAGCGCCGCCGATACCCAGTTTGGCCCAGCCGAGGAGGAGCGCTACGCCATTGCGCCACGGCTGACCTGGGACATGACCGACGCCACCAGCCTGACCGTCGAAGCGTATCTTCAGGATGAGCCAGAAGGCGGCTACCACTCCGGCGTGCCTTATGAAGGCGCGGTGACCCCTCGCAATGGCCGCCAAATAAGCAATAACTTCTTCGATGGTGAAGCCAACTACGACGCCTATAAGCGCACCCAGCGCATGCTTGGCTATACCCTTGAGCACCGCTTTAATGACCGAGTATCCGCCCGCCAACTGCTGCGCTATCTCAATTCAGATGTGACGCTAAATCAGGTGTATGGTTTTGGCTGGGCATCGCCCACCTCAAACGAGCTGACCCGCTACTACTCCGGCAGCGAAGAGTCGCTTCAGGCCTTAACGGTGGATAACCAGCTCGAAGCCCGCCTGACCAGCGGCTTTATGGAGCACACCCTGTTGTTGGGAGCGGATTACCAGCAGCGTGAAAACGAGGTTGCCTGGCCTTCCGGGGCGTTTCCCTCGCTGGATGCCTTCAACCCAGTCTACGGTAGCGAGCCGCTGGCGTTCTATGCGCCCGTTCGTGAGAACCACGAGTTGGAGCAAACCGGCGTCTACCTTCAGGATCAGATCGCCGTGGATAACTGGCGCGTGACGCTGGGCGGGCGCTTTGACTGGGTCAATATCGACAACACCAACCGCGACAGCGGCGCTACCAGCACGCTCAGCGACACCCAATTTAGCGGCCGCGCCGGGGTGGTGTACTTGTTCGATAACGGCATCGCCCCCTACGTCAGCTACTCGACGGCCTTTACCCCCACCAGCTTCGTCGATGCCAACGGCGACCTGCTTGCTCCCATGGAGGGTGAACAGTGGGAAACCGGCGTGAAATACCAGCCCAACGAGGGGCAGCAGTACAGCGCAGCGCTGTTCCACATTAGCCAGGAGAACGTGGCCACCAAAGAGCAGCCTACCGACCCCTACCGCGCCGTGGGCAAGATTGAGTCGCAAGGCATCGAACTGGAAGCCCAAACGCAGCTCACCGAGGCGCTCTCACTTCAGGCAGGCTACAGCTTTACCGATATTACCTACGCCAAGAGCGACGACGGTAACCAAGGCAATAACGCCATTTATTCGCCCCGCCACCAAGTACAGCTGTGGGGCCACTATGCCATACAGGAAGGCTGGCTGAGCGGTGTGGATGTTGGCATAGGCGTGCGCCACTACGCTGACATTGCCGCTGACCGCGCCAACACCGCCACGGTGCCGGACTACACCCTCGTTGACGCCACGCTGGGCTACGACTGGAGCCCAGCAGGCCTCAACGGCGTCGAAACCCGCCTGAATGTGCACAACGCGTTGGACAAAGAGTACGTGGCGTCGTGTAACTCACTGGAGTACTGCTATTTCGGTGCCGAACGCGGCGTCACCGCCAGCGTTCATTACCGTTTCTAAGCAGCGACCACACCCAGGCGCACGCGCCCTGTGCATGCCTGGGTGTTTCTATTTGCAATTGATAAAAAGAATCGTTTAAATAAAGCGCTTATTGCTAGGTACTAACCACATGCGCTGTTTCCCCAAACTGCTTACCCTAGCCCGCCGCAGCCTGCTTGCGGCGGGCCTGCTGCTGTCTACCGCCAGCCACGCCCAGTGGGCCACCATCGACTGGACCATTGCCGAGACGTTGCTGGCCATCAATGCCCCCGTGAGCGGCATTGCACAGCAGCCCGCCTACCACGACTGGGTGGGCGAGCCGCGCATTCCCGAGCATGTGATGGATATTGGCCTGCGCACCCAGCCCAACTTCGAGCTGCTGGCCCAATCGCCTCCCGAGCAAACGCTGCTCTCGCCTATGTTTACCGGGTTAATTCCCCGGTTGGAGAAAATCGCCCCGGTAGCCACCTTCGCCCTCTACTCACCGGGCGCGGAGACATGGCAGGAGATGCAGGGCCTCACCCGCCAACTGGGCGAGCTGACCGACCGCAACGCCGAAGCCGAGGCGCTGATTGAGAGCACCGAACAGCTGATGGCCGAGCTGCGCCGCCAGCACAGCGACTCGCCCCCACTGCTGATGGTGCAGTTTATGGATGCCCGCCATGTGCGGGTATTTGGCGAGAACAGCCTCTACAACGCCGTTCTAGAGCAGCTTGAGCTGCCCAACGCCTGGGATCAGCCCACCAACGCCTGGGGGTTTTCACTGGCCGGTATTGAAGCGCTAGCACGCTACCCCGATGCCACGCTGGTCATCGTCGACCCACTCCCCGCAGGCGTGGAAGAGCAGTTGGAAGGGAGCGGCCTCTGGCAGCACTTACCCAACGTGCAAAACGGCCGACTGCTGCGCCTGCCGCCAGTTTGGAGCTTTGGCGCTCTCCCCTCCGCCCAGCGCTTTGCCCGTGAACTCACCAGCGCGTTGAATGCCCATTATGCTGAGTAGCGCTCAACGCTTGAGATAAAGTAGACTTAGCCAGCGGCTTACCGGGATTAACCCTGATGGACTTGCCAGAAACCGCCGTGAAAGAGAGCCGCGAACGGGTGCGCAGTGCCTTGATCAACGCGGGCTTTGACTTCCCCAACACCAAGCGCATTACCCTCAACCTCGCCCCGGCGGATCTCCCCAAAGAGATCTAGTGTGAATTAGTTATCGTTGTTATCTGCCGCTAAAAGTAAATGAATTCGTTCAACTTCGCTCATTGAGGCTTTCTGTAAGGCTTTCCAGCTATCCGGTGGGTTGCCACTGCTGAGCATTTTCTGAAAGACAGAATAAGCATCATGTTTACTGCCGTAAGCGCGTTTTGTAGCGTCATCATTGACCCATACATAAATAATGATTTTGCTCGCAGCATCGTAGCGAAAGAACAGCCGGTACTGCTGGTAGAACTTTGCTCGTTGCCAATGAGTGTGCTCTGTGCCAAGCGTGTTCCCTTGGCGGTATTGAGTGCCTGATGGATCCTGCGGAATATCATTCAAGGCCAGCTTCATGATCGCTGCAAGGCGCTTGGTGGCCGCCTTGTTGCGATATCCGGCAGGATCTTTCGATTGAAGATGTCTCACCTTCAAGGTGAGTGCTTCGACTTGTTCCAAGAACAACGGATGGGCATAAATCGTCCACCCATTAACCTCCAGAGGCTTCATTCGTCGTCATCATCCTCTTCCAGCGCCTCTTCGAGGTCTACCTCAATACCTGCGGTAAGCCGTTCGGCCTCGGCAAAGCTACTGGCAGTCACCGGGCGAATATTTTCCGGATGCGCCAGAAGATCGCGCTCTAGAAAATTGAGGAAGTTGACCATCACAGGGTCGGGCTTTGCCTCATCACTCGCCCGGGTAAGCACCACTTCTCCATCAGGACGAACGGTATAATGGATACGGTCTCGGCGCTTCAGCTTTAGCGCCCGGCGAATCGATGCCGGAACAGTCGTTTGATAGCGATCCGTCAGAGTTGAGTCGTCTTCGATAAGCGTGCTCACTGTCGCTCTCCGCCTGATAGCAATGCAAAGGTAATGCATACAAAGTTAATGCAAGCGCATTACCTTGTCAAGCCGTCTCCGCTACTTGAACCAGTTGCTTAAGCGCTACCAAAGCCTTCTTAATTACGTTAGGTTAAATACTTAAGCTAATGTATCTTTATCCTACATTGGAGTAAGTGACAACAGCAGAGGAAAGGCGATGACGCTAGCCATTGTGGCCACGCGGGCAGGCGTGGGGTTGGAAGCACCGGCGGTGCATGTAGAGGTTCATTTAGCCAACGGTTTGCCGGGGTTAACCCTGGTGGGCTTGCCGGAAACCGCCGTGAAAGAGAGCCGCGAACGGGTGCGCAGCGCCTTGATCAACGCGGGCTTCGATTTCCCCAACACCAAGCGCATTACCCTCAACCTCGCCCCGGCGGACCTGCCCAAAGAGGGTGGCCGTTTCGATTTGCCGATTGCGCTGGGCATCCTCGCGGCCTCGGGCCAAATCCCGGTGGATGCGCTGGAAGGCATGGAGTGCGCAGGCGAGCTGGCCTTGGATGGCAAGCTGCGGGCGGTACCCGGTGTGCTGCCGTTTGCGCTGGCCACCCGGCGCGCCAACAAAGCGCTGATCGTGCCCCGCGCCTGCGCCGATGAAGCCGCCCTGGCGGGCGATTTGCCGGTGCTGCCCGCCGACTCTCTCTGGCAAGTGGTGGCTCACTTACTGGGCCAGGAGAAAATTCCGCCCCACCAGCTCTCCGCCTCCGTCAAATCTACCGCCCCCATGGCGGACTTAGCCGACGTGCGCGGCCAGCATCAGGCCCGCCGGGCGTTAGAGGTCGCTGCCGCAGGAGGCCATAACCTATTGCTCGCAGGCCCACCCGGCACCGGAAAAACCATGCTCGCCAGCCGCTTGCCCGGCATTCTGCCGCCGCTTTCCGAGGACGACGCCCTGGAGGTGGCGGCGGTGCGTTCGGTATGTGGCTTGCCACTGGAAGCCGACTGGGGCCAACGGCCCTTCCGCCAACCCCACCACAGCGCTAGCGCCGCCGCACTGGTCGGCGGCGGCTCCAAACCCAAACCGGGTGAAATATCGCTTGCGCACCACGGCGTGCTGTTTTTGGATGAGCTGCCAGAGTTCTCCCGCAACGTACTGGAGGTCCTTCGGCAACCCCTAGAAACAGGGGAAATTCATCTGTCTCGCGCCAGCCATGAGCGCCGATATCCCGCTCAATTTCAGCTCGTTGCCGCGATGAACCCTTGCCCCTGCGGGCACCTGGGCGACCCACGCCAACGCTGCCAGTGCAGTGCCAGCCAAATTCAGCGCTATCAGGCACGCCTCTCTGGCCCGCTGTTGGATCGTATTGATCTGCAAGTGGAAGTGCCCGCGCTGCCCCCGGAGCAGCTCACCGCACAAACCCAGGGCGAGCCCTCCAGCGCGGTGCGCGAGCGAGTGATGGCGGCCCGGGAGCGGCAAATGGCTCGGGGCGCGCTCAACAGCCAGCTCAGCGGTAAAGCGCTGGAAGCCGCCTGCGCCCTTAATGATGAAGAGCGCGCCTGGCTGGCAGGCGTGCTGGAAAAGCTCAAGCTCTCCGCCCGCGCCTACCACCGCGTGCTGCGCGTTGCCCTCACCCTGGCCGACCTGCAGGGCGAGCCCAAGCCCTCCCAGCCGCACTTTATCGAAGCCATCGGCTACCGGCAGTTGGA
This sequence comes from Vreelandella sp. L-25, assembly GCF_056857535.1. NCBI lineage: Bacteria > Pseudomonadati > Pseudomonadota > Gammaproteobacteria > Oceanospirillales > Halomonadaceae > Vreelandella > Vreelandella sp. L-25. The sequence goes on along the minus strand of NZ_JBSXNH010000066.1, from coordinate 142,270 downwards.
TCGGCTATTGAAAGGGGCATAAGCCCCTTCGTCATTGGGCGTGCGTTGCTGCAAGGGCATCGACCAAGCGCTGGCACAGCGCATCCAGCTTTTGCCCCGTGGCGTCATCATGCAGCGCGCCGCTGTCGTTGAAGGCGCTGCCCGCTTTAGGTAGCGAGAGCGGCTGGGGCAGTACGGTGAGGCTCAAGTTGGCCAGCAACTGCTGGCCCAATGGCAGCGCGCGAATACCGCCTAGGCCGCCGGGGGAAGCCGCCACCAGCGCCGCCCACTTACCGGCAAACAGTCCCAAGCCGGGGGTATCGCCGTAGGGGCGCGAGAGCCAGTCCAGGGTGTTTTTCAGCAGCGGCGTGATAAAACCGTTGTACTCCGGCGAAGCGATTAGCAGCGCCTGGTGATCCGCCAAGATTTCACGCAGTTTCAGCACGTTCTCCGGCATTCCTTGGGCTTCGATATCCTCATCGAACAGCGGGCAGGGGTACGCTTTCAAGTCGATGAACGTGGCCTTGCCGCCCAACGCCTCGATGCGCCGGGCGGCTAGCTTGGCAAGCTGTTTATTGAGTGAGCCTTCACGGGCGCTGCCTGCAAATACAAGAACTTTCGCTACCGATGACGCCATTTTCCTCTCCTTCCGTAACGTACTTTAAAGACTCAACCATTTAGCATTTACGCCTGATAGGCAAGGCGTTTTTGGCTTATTAACGGACAGGCTCACGCTGGACACTAACAGCCACTGAAACGTCTGCTGATTGTCACCCAATCGTCACCATTGCCGAGGAGAATCATCGAAAGCTGAACCAGCCCCAACCACTCCTCGTCTAAAATGGTGAGATAGCAATGATAAAGCCAGCATTAGCCACTGCCCTTACTACTCTCTTTGCGCTTACCGGCACGGCAAACGCTCAAGCAGTCTTTCCCGCCACCTTAACCGGTCATGCCCAGCTGCCCGGCAGCACCTTTGTGGCGGCTCCGGCCGGCGCCCCTGAGCACTACAACGTCTCTGGCCGCTTTACCGCCCAAGAGGGACGCGCTGAGCAACTCTACACCACCGTTCAAGCCACGGGGCTAGCGCTTCCGTTCCCCAGCCAGCCACTGCAGGGTTTTTCAGGCATTCGCTCGCTGGGCGATGACCGTTTCTTGGTCTTAACCGATAACGGCTTTGGCTCCAAAGCGAACTCCTCCGACGTCATTCTGATGTTTAACATCATCAAGCCCGACTGGGACACCGGCCGCGTCGCCATCGAAAAGACCGTTCGACTATCGGACCCAAACCGCCGAGTCCCCTTCCCGATTATGAATGAAGCCACGCCAGGTCGTTTTTTAACCGGCGCTGATTTCGATATCGAATCGATACAGCCAGTGGGCGATAACTACTGGATTGGCGATGAATTCGGCCCCTGGATCATCCAGGTCGATAGCGAAGGCGAAGTGCTTCAGGTGCTGGCCACAGACCCCAACGGCACGCCGCTGCGCTCCCCTGACAATGCCTTTGCCCTCACCCCAAATCCCGGCGCACCTCTCGCTGAGGATGTGGTGGTGTTTCGCTCCGGCGGTTATGAGGGCATGGCGCTCTCCGAAGATCAAACGACCCTCTATCCGCTGTTGGAAAAGCCGATCTGGGACAGCACCGCCAATGCCCCGGAAACCATCAATGGCACTCCCGTCTTGAGAATGTTCGAACTCGACACTGACACCGGCGAATGGGGCGACACCACCCGCTATTACCCATTGGAATCAGCGGGTCACGCCATCGGCGATTTCAATCTTATCGGTGGCACCCGCGGCCTAATCATCGAGCGTGATGGTCGCCAGGGCGATCCGCGAGAAGCGTGGGCAGAGAACCCCGCCGAATTCAAACGTATCTATCTCATTGATCTCGAACGTAAGGACGAGCAGGGCGTGCTTGAGAAAATCGCCTATATCGATTTGATGGACATCCAGGATCCAGAGGGCCTTGCGCCGAGAGGCACGATCGACGGCACCTTTAATTTCCCCTTCGTCACCATTGAGAACGTTGATCGCGTCGATGAGCGCACCATCGTAGTCGCCAACGATAATAACTATCCGTTCTCGATTGGACGCCAGCAGGGGCAAGCGGATGATAATGAGCTGATACTGCTCGATGTAGAGGACTTTCTGAACGCCCAGTAAGATGAGTGTGAACATAGGTCGGTGAAGCACGGAATGAATGCTCAGCGGCGTTCATTTCGTGCTCGTAACGTTTAGACAGACCTCTCACCGATATCGTTGACGAAACCTATCGGTGAGCACTCTCGACAACCCCATCGACAAAATTATCCAGCGCTTCAAACAGTACTTCACGGATAGGATCTGCTTCGTTCACCAAGTGGTGGCGCGCCTCCGGGTGGCGGTGAATCTCCGCGTTGGGGAATTTTTCCGCCAGGATGGCCAGGTTCCACTCCCAATCCACGGTGAGGTCCTGCTCGCCCTGCAGAATCAGCGTGGGCAGCGGGTTGGGCTCAAGCGCTAACAGGCGCGGCATCCAACGGCGCATGGCCGTGATCCAGGCCACGCTCAAGCGCTCGGGCTGTAGCGGGTCCTGGTCGCGTAGAAAGGCGGTGAACGCTTCATCGGTGGAGTTGGGACGATACTTGCGCGGCAGCTCTTTGACAAAGGGGCTGGCGATTAAATGCAGCCAGCTGGCTTGGCTCCAGCGCCAGGGGCGCACCAGCGGGGCCAGCAGCACAATGCCAGCCCAGCCGGCCGTGTCGCGACGGGTGAGCGCATCGGTGGCGAGAATCGCCGCGCCGGTGCTTTGGCCAACGCCCAGCCACGGTTCCGGTGCCATGCCGAGAGTTTGCAGCGTCTCTTGCAGGTGCGCCAAGCAGTGCTGGTAGTCATCGAAGTCCTCAATTTCCGCCCGGGGGCCGCTGGAAAGCCCGTGGCCGGGCAAATCCCACAGCACCACGCGCCAGCCTTTGGCCAGCAGGCAACTGAGCAGGTGGCGGTACAGGCCCAAATGATCGAAATAGCCATGAATGACAAAGGCGGTGCCGGTAGGCTCGGGGGGACTCCACACTTGGCACCACAGCGCGAACCGTCCGGTATCGACGAATCCAGCATGCACTTCGCTAGTGTCGTTGAGCAGCGCCTCTAAGCCGTAGTGGCGAAAGTAGTCATGCACAGCGTCCGTTAGCGCGTCGCCTGGCGTCAAGCGGGAGAGCGACGACTCCCCTTGCGCCTGCCGAAACAGGTCTTCCAAGTGCTGGAAATTATGCATTGACATCTCTCCGTGAACACCACACTTCCATGGGCTGAGTAACAGCACAAAATAACAGCGGCGGTGCCGCCCGCTCTTATCATTTGGTCGAGCATTTTAACGCTTTAGGGTCTACGCTGTTTACATGCCAACGCAGGTGTGGAAGTATTTTCCATAAATCACCCTTCACCCGAACCGTGGCACTCAAACCAACCACGGGCACCTTCACAGGAGAACCCCATGAGCGAGCGTATCACGCGTCACCGTTTACAGGTGGCAGCCGACCTAGATCGTTTCATCAACGAGCAGGCTCTGCCGGGCACCGGCGTCGACGAAAGCGCCTTCTGGGCCGGTGTCGATGCTCTATTTCACGATTTGACCCCGAAAAACCGCCAGCTGCTCGAAGAGCGCGACACGCTGCAAGAGAAACTGGACGCTTGGCACCGTGAAAACCCCGGCCCGGTCAGCGACATGCCCGCCTACCGCAGCTTCCTGAAAGAAGTGGGTTACTTGGTAGACGCGCCAAATAGCGTGAAAGCCACCACGGCCAATGTTGACCGCGAAGTCGCCACGCAAGCAGGCCCGCAGCTGGTGGTGCCGGTGAGCAACGCCCGCTACGCCCTGAACGCGGCCAACGCCCGCTGGGGCAGCCTGTACGACGCGCTGTATGGCACCGACGCCATCTCCGAAGAGGACGGCGCGGAAAAAGGCACCAGCTTCAACCCGAAACGCGGCGAAAAAGTCATCGCTTACGCCCGTGGCGTGCTGGACCGTGCCGCCCCGCTGGCCACTGGCTCGCACCGGGATGCCGTGAAGTACACCATCCGCGACGGCCACTTGGTCGTCAGTCTGGAAGGCGGCCGTGAAACCGGCCTAAAAGACTCCGGTAAGCTGATTGGTTTTAACGGTGATGCTTCCGCCCCCGAATCGATTCTGCTGGCCAACAACGGCCTGCACCTGGAAATCCAGATCGACGCCAGCCACCCCATCGGCAAGACCGACCCGGCACACGTCAAAGACGTCGTGGTTGAAGCCGCGCTGACCGCCATCATGGATTGCGAAGACTCCGTTGCGGCGGTGGATTCTGAAGATAAAGTCGGTGTGTACAGCAACTGGCTCGGCCTGATGAAGGGTGACCTGGAAGAGACCATCGAGAAAGGCGGCAAAACCTTCACCCGTAAGCTGCACGCCGACCGCACTTGGCAAACCACTGACGGCAACACCGTCACGCTACCGGGCCGTTCGCTGATGTTCGTGCGCAACGTGGGTCATCTGATGACCACCCCGGCGATTCTGGACGAAAACGGCAACGAGCTGCCGGAAGGCATTCTGGACGCGGTGGTGACTTCGCTGCTGGCCCTGCACGACCTGAAAAAAGATGCCGACCAGCCGCGCAACTCCCGTGCAGGCTCGGTGTATATCGTCAAGCCGAAGATGCACGGCCCTAAAGAAGTCGCCTTCGCTAACGAGCTGTTTGGCCGCGTGGAAGACATTCTCGGCATGAGCCGTGACACCCTGAAAATGGGCATCATGGACGAAGAGCGTCGCACCACGGTCAACCTCAAGGCATGTATTGCCGAAGCGACCTCGCGCGTGGTATTCATCAACACCGGCTTCCTGGACCGCACCGGCGATGAGATGCACACCGCCATGGAAGCCGGCCCGATGGTGCGCAAGGGTGACATGAAGAGCGCTGCGTGGATCACCGCCTACGAGAAGAACAACGTGCAGGTCGGTTTGGCCTGTGGCCTGCGTGGCCGCGCCCAGATCGGTAAAGGCATGTGGGCCATGCCCGATTTGATGCACAGCATGCTGGAGCAGAAGATTGGCCACCCGAAAGCCGGTGCCAACACCGCGTGGGTACCTTCCCCCACAGCGGCGACCCTGCACGCGCTACACTACCACCAAGTAAACGTGAACGACGTTCAGCGCGAGCTGGAAGCCCAGGGCGAGCCGGACTTCCTGGATGACCTGCTCACCGTGCCGGTAGCGGAAAACCCCAACTGGTCGGATGAAGAGATTCAGCAAGAGCTGGATAACAACTGCCAGGGTATTCTGGGTTACGTGGTGCGCTGGGTTGAACACGGCGTCGGCTGCTCCAAGGTGCCGGATATTCACAACGTTGGCCTGATGGAAGACCGTGCCACGCTGCGTATCTCAAGCCAGCACATTGCCAACTGGCTGCACCACGGCATCGTTGATGCACCCCGCGTTGAGGAAACCCTCAAGCGTATGGCGAAAGTAGTTGACGAGCAGAACGCTGGCGACCCCACTTACACCGCCATGAGCGCCGATTTTGAAGGCTCTACCGCCTTTAAAGCGGCCTCAGACCTCATCTTCAAGGGCCGTGAACAGCCTTCTGGCTACACCGAACCGCTCCTGCACGCGTGGCGTCAGGTGCATAAGGCTAAGTAAGCCCAATCGCTTAATAGCCACCCAGCCCTAAGGCTCGCGCCTTGGGGCTTTTTTATTTATGCTAGCCTTACGTTGACGTAAAAGAAACACACAGCAAGCTACGCGACAATTTAATGCGCTGGCAGTAGGTTGCCGAGAGGGTCTTATGCCAAGGATGGCATAAGTAGCGCCCAGGGATGGGTTCACAGCGCCCTCTTGGCGACCTACTGGCAGCAGATCCCCAGCCTGTCAGAGTGAATAACAACAATGACCGTGATGACCGCCGAGCAGATTGAGCACTTTTTAGATGAAGTCTTTCCCCAGCGGATGGGCAAGATAGTGAGCGTTGGAGAGATGTGCGCCACCATGCGCCTACACATTGGCCATGAGCACCTGCGCCCTGGCCCCCGCGTGTCAGGCCCTACCATGATGGGCTTTGCGGATGTGGCGCTGTACGTGGCGATACTCGCCCAAATAGGCCCCGAAGCGATGGCCGTGACCAGCGATTTAAACTGCCACTTTCTACGCGCAGCCTCCGGCGATCACGATATTATCGCCCACGCCAAGCTGATTAAGCTGGGCCGCCGCCTGGCGGTGGGCGAAGTACAGATTTTCTCCGCCAGCGATGACACGCGCCCCGTGGTGCATGTCACCGCCAGCTATGCGCTGCCGGATAAACTCTAGGCAGCCGAACAGCGCGGTCGTTCACGCTTTAACGCGCTCAACTCACTTTGGGGAGCTGGTCGATCAGCCGATCCAGCGTCATCGGGTAGTCCCGTACGCGAATACCGGTGGCGTTAAGGAAACGCTGCACAAACCCCGCCACAGCCACCTGGCAGCCGCCACCATTATCGCCCTAGCAGAGAGCCTAGGGCTTGATGTGATTGCCGAGGGTGTGGAAACTGCCGACCAGTGCACGGTGCTGGTTCGCTTAGGATGCCATGTGTATCAAGGCTACTATTTTGGCAAGCCAGCACCCGCAGCAGAGTTTGCGCGACGCAACGGCGCTTCTTCGCCTACAGCGTCATAAACGGCTGGGCGTCTTGATCGCTGAATAGGTAAACGTTGTAAGGCTCGCTTTGGGGCCCAGGCATGCCCGGTGTGCCAATTGGCATACCGGCTAAGCCGATGCCATCGACATCCGGTTGCTGTTCAAACAGTGCCTCAACCGCTTCCATCGGCACGTGCCCTTCGATCCAGTAGTTGCCTATCTCGATGGTGTGGCACGAGCCCATGCCGTAAGGCACGCCCGCCTGCTGCTTAATATCACCCAGCTCGACGTCATCGATGATGGTGACGTCTACGCCAAGTTCTTCAAGATGACGCGCATACTCATCGCAGCAGCCACATTGAGGGTTCTTATACAGCGTCGCCTCATCCGGCAGCGCGGCGTGGGCGGTCGCAGCGCCGAACATCAAAGCACCGGATACCAGCAGCGCAGTGGCATGTCGTTTCATATCGCTCTCCTATGACACCGTTTTTTGCAAAGCTTACCACCTTGGGGCTACCCACAGGTCAAGGACCAGACAACGGTCTTTCCCTCTCATTTGACCTATGGGCGGCACTGGTGTTCTACGCTAAAGGCTGGACGTTGATCGTAAGACGACAAGGAGGCTGATGATGGCAGCAACGACCCACCACACCGCACAGGTGTATCGGATGAAAACCGCCGAGCACATGTGCCCGTTCGGCTTGAAGGCCGTCGACCTGCTCAAACGCAAAGGCTACGCGGTGGATGACCACACCCTCACCTCTCGTGAGGAGATCGACGCGTTCAAGGCGCGAGAAGATGTCGATACCACGCCGCAGGTGTATATCGATGGGGAGCGTATCGGCGGCTACGAAGAGCTGCGTGAGCATCTAGGGATGAGCGTTCCCAATGCCAAAGAGACTACCTACCGCCCGGTGCTGGCCATTTTTGCCATCGCGCTATTGATAGGCCTGGCGATGAGCTGGACGACCCAGGGCACGCTGCTCACGGCGCGCATGCCAGAGTTTGCCGTAGCGACCGCGATGGTGCTGCTGGGCCTGCAGAAGCTGCAGGATATCGAAAGCTTCAGCACCATGTTTCTCAACTACGACCTGCTCGCCCAGCGCTACGTGCCCTATAGCTACGTTTACCCCTACGCCGAAACCGCCGCCGGGCTGTTGATGCTGGCTGGTACACTGATTTGGGTAGCCGCGCCGCTGGCGCTATTCGTCGGCACCGTGGGCGCGGTATCAGTCTTCAAAGCGGTTTACATCGATAAGCGCGAACTCAAGTGCGCCTGCGTGGGTGGCAACAGCAACGTACCGCTCGGCTTTGTGTCGCTCACCGAAAACCTGGTGATGATCGGCATGGGCCTGTGGATGCCGCTGCGCATGCTACTGGGCTAGCATCGATTAAGAGCGGCTTAGCAGCGCCGTGACGCCCAGGGCCAGCCAACCGGCCATCAGCAGCAGCCCGCCGATCGGCGTCACGATACCTACGCTCAACCCGGCCAGCGCCATCAGGTAGAGCGAACCAGCAAAGGCCAGCACACCTAACGCCCATAAGGCGAGTACGACCTGCTGACCGGGGAGCGGACGTTGGCTGCGCCAAGCAAGCACCGCCAGCATGGCCAGCGTGTGCCACGCTTGGTAGCGCACGCCGGTTTCTACGATATCTACCATGGCAGCGCTGGTGCGTGCCGAGAGCCCATGGGCCGCGTAAGCCCCCAGCATCACCATGGTTGCCCCTAAAAGCGCCACCACACACCACCACAGCTTGTCGATTCGCTGCACGCCTGACTCCTTTTCACCTATGTTGGCGGCGCATCGCCACCCCGTTAATCATGAGATATTCACCCCGCTGCATACCTTGCACGGGTCGAAACCGCTACAATAGAGGCCGTTTTGCCTCATCCACCAGGGTGCTTACTGTTTATGCCTACCCCCAATGAGTCGATACAGCTTACGCTCAACGGCGAACCCTACGCCATGACCGCAGGCCTCACCGCTGCCGACTTGGTCGAGCAGCTTGGCCTGGGCGGGCGTCGTATCGCTGTCGAAATCAACGAACAGATTGTGCCTAAGAGCCAACTGGCCGCGACCCCGCTGGCCGCAGGCGACCAGATCGAAGTGGTCCACGCCATTGGCGGCGGCTAGCTGCCGGTGCTTTTTCAAGGAATCGCTATGACGCAACTGACTGATACACCGTTCACCATTGCCGGACGTGATTTTAGCTCCCGCCTGTTAGTGGGTACCGGCAAGTACAAAGACTTTACCGAAACCGGTGCTGCCATTGCCCAGAGCGGTGCCGAAATCGTCACCTTTGCCGTGCGCCGTACCAACCTTGGCCAGGATGCCGATGCGCCGAACCTGCTCGACGTCATCTCGCCCAAGCAGTACACCCTGCTGCCCAATACCGCTGGCTGCTACAACGCCAAAGATGCCGTGCGCACCTGCCGCTTGGCCCGCGAACTGCTGGACGGCCACAACCTCGTCAAGCTGGAAGTGCTCGGCGACGATCACACGCTCTACCCCAACGTGGTCGAGACGCTCAAAGCGGCCGAGACCCTGCTGGCCGACGGTTTCGACGTGATGGTATACACCAGCGATGACCCGATTGTGGCACGCGAGCTGGAAGCCATGGGCTGCTGCGCCATCATGCCGCTGGGCTCATTGATTGGCTCGGGCCACGGCATTCAAAACCCGCATAATGTCCGCCTGATCGTGGAGCAGAGCAGCGTGCCGGTCCTGGTGGATGCAGGCATTGGTACGGCCTCCGATGCCGCTATGGCCATGGAGCTTGGCTGCGACGGCGTGCTGCTCAACAGCGCCATTGCCCACGCCCGCGATCCGCTGCGCATGGCCAACGCCATGAAGCTCGCCGTCGAGGCTGGCCGCGATGCGTTCTTGGCAGGCCGCATGCCGCGCCGCCAAAATGCCGATCCCTCTTCGCCTTTTGCAGGCCGAATCAACGGCTGATACAGAGACACCATGACCGATACGAACGACACCGCGCCCGAGAGCAACACCACTGGCCCCGAAAGTGCCGATGCGCCGCTGCACCGCCGCGGCATTAAAAGCTATGTGATTCGCGCCGGGCGCATGACCCAAGCCCAACAACGCGGCCTGGAAGACGTATGGCCGCGCCTGGGGCTGACCATTGCCGATGGCCGCCAGGATTTAGACGCCCTGTTCGGTCGCCAAGCCCCCCGCGTGGTGGAAATTGGCTTTGGTATGGGCAACTCGCTGATCGAGCAGGCCGAAACTCATCCCGATACCGACTTTATCGGCATCGAAGTGCACGCCCCCGGCGTTGGCAAACTGCTCGATGAAGTGGATAAACGCGGCCTGACCAACCTGCGCGTTTACCGGGAAGACGCCCTGGCAGTACTGGAGCAGTGTCTGCCCGAAGGCTCGCTGACTACGCTGCAGCTATTCTTCCCCGACCCGTGGCCGAAAAAGAAGCACCATAAGCGGCGCATCGTGCAGCCTGCGTTCGTGGAGCTGATTCGCACACGCCTCAAGCCCGGCGGCACGTTCCACATGGCCACCGACTGGGAAGCCTACGCCGAGTGGATGGCGGAAGTGATGGACGCCGCCCCCGGCTACGCTAACACCGCCACCGCCGAGACGTCGCCCTACGTGCCCCGCCCGGCCTTCCGCCCGCTCACCAAGTTTGAGGCCCGCGGCGAAAAGCTCGGCCACGGCGTCTGGGATCTGATTTACCGGCGGGAAGCGTAACGCTTACTCAAACGCCGTTAGCGCAAAGCTGTCGCACTCGGTCACCTTGGCAAACCACGCCTGCAGCCGTGGAAAGCGGTTCGGCCAATCAAAGGCCGGTAAGCGAAAGCTGAGGTAAGCCAGGGCAACAGCGACCACAATCGCCCCTAGCGTGCACTGGGTATGGCCAGCCAGCACGCTAGGGTGCGCTTCCAGCGTCACCAGTGTGCGCTCAATCGCTTTTAACCGCCGGTTTCCTAACAGCGTCTCATCCACGTCTGGCCCACCATGCTTGCGGCCAATCACCACGTTAAACGCCGCCTCCATCAAGCCCTGCCCCAGCCCCGCCAACGCCAGGGTTTCCGCTAAACCATCCGCTGGTAGCAGCTTCGCGCCTTCGCCCACGGCATCCAGATAGTGGGCAATCAGTAGCGACTCTGTCAGCACCTCGCCGCCTTCCGTCACCAGCGTCGGAATACGACTCAGCGGGGTAATCTTTAAAAGCTCGCTATCCGCCGCCCAGGGGTCGCACCAGCAGAGCTCTGTGCGCTCCATTAGCTCTTTTTCATACAGGCATACCCGCACGACACGGGCGTAAGGTGAAGAAGTATTGAGATAAAGCTGCATGGTGGACTCCCCTCAGGTGACGAAAACGTATCGTAAACCACTCGATGCGGCCTGCCGCTACCACTTTTGAGGTAGGCCACCGACGTCAACGCACAACCCATGGGAAAAAGTTTGCCCTGCAGCCCATCAACAGGGCATGAAGGGCTGAGTGGTATTTATAGGAAGGCATAAAAAAAGAAAGCCGCTCCAAAGGAGCGGCAAAAGACCGTGACTAGCAATGAGAGGGAGAAACCATGACAGGGTACCGGCGCTGAACTGCCTAGTCGCTGTCGTGGTTGCCAGCGGCTCATCAAACGCTGACAAACACAATATAATCATTCTCATTTACCCCGTCAACACAAATGCGAATACTTTTTATTTATTTTTATATCAGCTGACTAATTTGAGCCAAAACGGCAGCGTCAGCATGGCAAGCAGTGTTTGCCCGGTGATAATGGCCGCCATTAATTCCGCATCGCCGCCCAGCTGGCGGGCAAGGATGTATGCCGAGGTGGCCGTGGGTAGCGCAGCAAACAGCAGCGCGACGTTCCGGCTGACGGGGTCGAGCCCCAGTAGCCACGCTAACAGCAGTACACATGCTGGCATGCACAGTAGCTTAATGGCGTTAGTAGCAATCACCCCTCGGTCAATACGCAGCAGCGCCATAGGCTTAAGCGCGACCCCCACGGCCACCAGTCCCAGCGGTAGTGCTGCGCGTCCCAGTAACGTGACGGTATCTTCGCTCCAGCCGGGCAGGCCAACGCCGCTAAGATTCAGCCCAATCCCTGCCAAGCAAGCCAAAATCAGCGGATTTTTCGCCAGCGCTAGCGCGCTTTTACCTAGGCTTGCGCGACCCAGCGTGCCCGCCGCCACAAAGCTGGCCACGCACATAACGTTCACCACGGGCACCATCAGCGCCACGGCGACCGCAGCCGTTGTGGCCCCCAACGGGCCGTGCAGCGCGGCGGCCCCCGCTACGCCCACATAGGTATTAAAGCGCACGGCACCTTGAAACACCGAGGTGAATGCCGCCGGGCTGAGCTGTAACCAGGCTCGAAAATGCCACAGCACAAGGCCAAACAGCGCCATTGCCCCCAGCAATGCCAGCGCCAACCGGCCAACGGGCACTTGGCTCACATCGGCTGTCGCCAGCGTGCCCACCAGCATGGCAGGGAACAGCACAAAATAGATAAACCGCTCCATTTGCGCCCAAAAATCGAGATGAGGCCAGCGCCCATACCCCATGGCGGCACCCAATAAAATCAATAAAAACAGCGGTCCTAGTGCTCCGGTAATGCTCTCCATTGTTCTTCCTTATTAAGTGCGACATCCCAGCACAGCGACATCTGCGGGATAGCTGTTACCATGAAACGCATACCATGTAATAAATTTCCCCGCCTTATGGCCTGCGTAGCGACTATTCTGCCATGAAGAATTTGCCTAAACCTGTCGATGTTACGGGTTTTCCAGCGCTAAAAGTGCTTATCCTGGTGACTGGCCTCGCGCTGGCCGCGTGCACATGGTACGTGTTCGCTAACTGGCTTCGCGCCGATAGCGATATCGTGTGGTTCTCTCCTAGCGGCGAATGCAACTTGCATATGACTCCCTGTTCGACAACGCTGGGGGACAGAGGCCGTCTTACGTTAGCCATTGATGCCGATGGCCGTATCGAGGCGCTTGAAGTGCTGCCCTTGGATGTCGAGGTGGAGGGCATCACCCCCAGCCAAGTGACGGTGGATTTTGTTGGCCGCGATATGGATATGGGGTTAAACCGCTTTGCGCTTACCACCACTGCGCCCGGACACTTTCATGGCCAGGGCCAAGTGGGCGTTTGCACGCAAGAGGTGATGCCGTGGCGCGCTAGGGTTATTCTGGAGACGCCTGACGGTAAGCTGGGTAGCTGGTTCGATTTCGATGTTAAAAGGAGTTAAGCGCATGGCAGCCTCCATAAAATGCAAGCCGCTTTGGCTTGGCCTAGCCCTGTTAGGCGTGCTAGTGGTGGCGGCCACCCTGGGCCTTTACCAGCTAGGCGTCGGCCAGGAGAGCGACGAACCGCAGGGCGGCCCTATCGCAATGCCCTCTACCCTGGGTGACGTCTCCCTTACCCAGCTAGGCGATAATGAAATCGCTATTGTCTCCTTTGGCTATACCTATACCTACTGCCCTGATGTCTGCCCCATGAATCAGGCGGTGAAACGTCAGGCGCTGGCCCAACTGAGCGATGCCCAGCGAGAGCGAGTTGTGCCTGTCATGATTACGGTCGACCCAGAGCGCGATACGCTCGACCGGATGAGCGAATATATGCAATTCTTCGGCAGTGAGTTTATCGGCTTAGTGGGAAGCCAAGAGCAGCTTACCGATGTGGCTGAGCGTTACGGGGTGATTTGGCGGCGGGTAGAAGCGCCGGAATCGGCCATGGCGTATACCATCGACCACAGCGCTTCGCTGTTTTTGGTCAACCGTGAAGGGGAAATATTGCAGCGGGTGCTCTACTCTCCAACGCCCCACGGGTTAGTATCGGCGCTGGAAAGCGAACTTGGCAGCTAACGCTAAAAGGGGACCCTCAATAAGTTAGCTGCCATGTAGTTACTCAGCCGTTGCGGCTTGGTTAGCAGTTGCCGATTGTAGATGATCCAACATCGCCATCAGCGCCTGTGTCTGGGTGCCATCGCGAGTATCGTGCAGCGGATTGATCTGCCACGTACTCTCAGCAAAGCCCCACCAGTCCCAGCACGCTTGCGGGTTGGCCATGCTGCTCTCTGCCTGTGGGTAAAGTACCACCTGACCATGCTCCGCCGCCCAGCGGTTTAAGCCGCTGTAGCGAACAAAGGTGTCGTCGATGGCCTCCGCGTTCATCTGACAGCCGTGCAGCGCCACCGTTACCGGGCAACCGCCCGCCTCACATGCCTCTGGTACGAACACATAACCGGTATCGGCAAAGCCCTTCGCTGCAAAGTCGGACTGGTCAAAAGCTAACAGCTCGCCTTTGCTGGCGTTCGTCTCACGCTCGGGATAGAGCCAAGCCATCATCTCACCGGCCACGTCTTCTCCACACGCCAGCACATGACTGCCGCCGCCGTTGCGACAATCGCCCAAAGACTGCGGGTCAATAGGGGCGTCTTTTGGCATCGCTACCGGCCAGCCGTGCCCGGTGTTTGCCCGCTGAACGTAGCGCAGTTGCTGCTCAGGGCTTTCCAGCCAGCCTTGCCACTGCTGAGCCAGCAGATCTCCTAACGCAGGCGACACCGTCTCGTCCGCATCGCCATGCCACACAAAAGCGCGTAGCTGGCTTAGCGCGTCTTGGCTGCCTACTTGGTCTAATGAAAGATAGCGCTCACGCCGCTGTTCCAGTTCATCCAGCGATGGGAGCCCGCGGCGTGTCATCATGCACTGGTTCAGGGCTAGGCTTAATGCCCCTTGAGCGCACCCCCATGGGCCTGCGGCTAGCATGCCCACACCGCTAAAGCGCTCAGGCCAAGCAACTGCCAACTGAGAGGCCATATAGCCGCCAGAAGAGACTCCTACCACGCTGGCTTGGTCGTTAGCAGCACCCAGCGCAGGTAGGCCGGGTGCCTCTTCCTCGGCGTGGGCAACGGCGCTGCCCAACAGAATAAGCGCAGCCATGAGACGGCGCTGATGAACGGCTATGCCCATGGCTTATTCAATGCCTAGCAGTTCAACGCGGAACGTGAGCATTTCATTCGGGCCAATGGGGCCTTGGCCGCGTTCGCCATACGCAAGATCAGCAGGAATATAGAGCATCCAGCTATCGCCAACGCTCATCAGTTGCAGGGCTTCTTGCCAGCCTTCGATCACTTGGTTGACCTGGAAGCTAACCGACTCACCGCGCTCGAAGGAACTATCAAATACGGTACCGTCGAGCAGCATGCCTTCGTAGTTCACCTCTACGGTGTCTTCTGCGCCGGGCGTTGCGCCGTCGCCAGACTCAAGCACTTCGTACTGCAAGCCAGACTCGGTTACTTCGACTTCATCCCGCTCAGCGTTTTCTGCCAGGAAGTCTTGTCCTTCTTCAAGATTCGTCTGCGCCAGCTCGGCGGCTTGCTGTTCACGCGCCTCCATTGAACTCTCTTGGAAAGCCATTAGCGCTTCCATCATCTCTTCTTCGTTCATCGCCAGCTCGTTGCCATCGAAGACATCGCGCATACCGTCGGTGAACGCATCAATATCGAGGTCTTCAATATCTGCCTGCATGCTTTCGCCCAGCGTAACACCCAGGCTGTAAGCCAAGCGCTGCTCGTCGGTTTCCGGGGCGGCGGCGGCAAACGGCGCTACCAGCAGAAGGCCAGTCAGCGCGGTAGAAGAGAGTAGTGCTTTCATGGAAAAAACCTTATCCAGCGGCGCAGTGCGCCATATGTTTTTGGGTGCCTCAAAGACTAACACCCGCCGCTTCAGGCTGCATTACCTGAAACGGCGGGTGTTAGTCAGACCACAATGATGCGTAGAGGTTTAGCCAGTGCTACCGCGTACGTTACACCACCAGCGTTGGGCAGTGGGCGGCACCGGCAACACGCTGGGACACACTGCCCAGCAGCAGATTTTTCTCACCGTTCGTGCCCTGAGCGCCAATCACAATCAGGTCGCACTCCCGTTTACGGGCAAAGCGTACAATTGTGCGGGAGGGTCGTCCTCCTTTCACAAAGGCACGTACTCGCATGCTATCCGCCCCTAACTCAATGGCGTGGGACTTAGCGTGCACAGCAATTTCCGTGGCGTACTCTTTGAGCGCATCATCGGGGATATCCAGCCTATTGGGGCGCACCATAGAGAGCGACGCTTCCAATAGGCTGTGGTGCTTAAATACGCACAGCAGGTACAGCTCTGCACCAGTGAGCATATGCAGGCCAACGGCCTTCTCTAGCGCTTTGATGGCCCCCTTGGAGCCATCGACTGGAACCAAAATGCGATTAAACATCCGCGTTCTCCTTGTGACTGCTTAACGGAAGGCAACATCACGCAGGAACAGCGCAATTTGCGGGAACATAATCAGCAGCGCCGCCGCCAAAATCAGCATAAAGATAAACGGTGGCGTGCCTTTGATCACCTCCCAGTAGGGGCGCTTAAAGATTGCAATAGCGGTAAAGATATCGCAGCCAAACGGTGGCGTTGCCGAACCTATCGCCACCTGCAAGGTAATCAGAATACCCACCAACACGGGGTCTAGCCCGGTGGCCGCAATCGCCGGTGCAAAGATAGGCGTCAGCACCAGAATAACCACGATAGGGTCAACGAACATACAGGCCACAAAGAACGAAATACAGATAGCGATCAGTACACCCGTTGGCCCGGCGTCATTCACGCCCACGGCCTCCAGGATAGCCTGGGGTATCTGCGCAAAAGAGATAATCCAGGAGAACCCATTGCCTACGGCCACCAGGATAAATACCACGGCGGTAATCAGGCCAGTGGATTTGGCGATGGCGTAGATATCGCGCATTTTCAGCGAGCGGAACACCACAAACTCTAACAGCACCGCGTACAGCACACAGGCTGCCGCCGCTTCGGTGGGGCTAAAGATACCGCCGTAAATACCACCCACGATAATCACCGGGAAACCCAGCGGCCAGAGCGCTTTTTGCACGGCGGTGGCCCGCTCTTTCCAACTGGCGCGCTCTTCGGTAGGAACATCTTTTACGATGGCATAAACGATGCAGTAGGCAGAGAACATAAACAGTATTAACAGGCCCGGCCCAATCCCGGCGATAAACAGCTCGCCAATCGAGGTACCGGAAATCACCCCATAAATAATCATGCCGATGCTGGGTGGGATCAAAAAGGCAATGTCACTGGCATTAATAATCAGCGCCAGCGTAAAGGGATCAGAGTAGCCCGCCTTTAACATCTTCGGACGCAGCGGAGACCCCACAGCCACCACGGTGGCCTGGGTCGAACCCGATACCGCCCCAAACAGCGTACAAGAAGCGGCAGTACTCACCGCCAGCCCACCTTTAATATGGCCAATAAACGACATCACCATATCAATCAGGCGGTTCGCGGATTGCCCACGAGTCATAATATCGGCGGCCAGAATAAACATCGGTACGGCGATCAGCGAGGCAGGGCGAATGCCCGCCATCATCTGCTGAATCAGCGTATCCATTTGGCCAAAGCCGTTAAACATCATATAGAAGCCAATCACCGCGGCGGTGATCAGCGGGATCATCATTGGAAAGCCCAGCAGCAGCAGGGCAATCATGGTGACTACCATTATCGTCGTCATAGCGTTCCCCTAGGGTGCAATCCCTGCTTTACACTTCTGTTTCGGTATCTTTGTAGCCGTCCACAACCCCAGTCGAGAGATACACGTCTCGGGTGGTCAGGTTTTTAATCGCGGTCAGCATGTACTGAATCCCGGTAATCAAAAAGCCCATGGGCACCCAGATATAAATAATCCATACCGGCAAACCTAGCGACGGCAGCACGCGCCCTTTGCTATACAGGTCGAGGATGTACACCACCGAGTAATAAAGTAGGAAAAACATCACCAGCGAGGTGAGGAACGCAATGCCGATCATCAATACTTTACGGCCACCCACCGGCAGCGCATCGTAAATCGCCGACATCCGAATATGACGACCGTGGCGGGCAGCGTAACCAATGCCCGCAAAGGTAATCATGATAATCAAGATACGGTTCAGCTCACCTGAGAACATAATGCTATTGCCGAATACAAAGCGGGCAATCACGTTGGTGACCGTATTCAGCGCCATTAGCAAAACCCCCATCGCCAGTATCACTGACTCGATTTTGCTAATTGCAGTGTCGATCACTCCCAAAAACCCGGGCAAACCGGACCGGTAGCTCTTTTCGGACTCTTCTTCCGTCATGGCCGTTCTCCTTTAAACGCAGCGTGGTCGCTTGCTATCTCAGCGTAGCGACCCTCCCGTCACTGACCACCGAACGGAGTATGTTCGGCCTTGCTTCATTTTGTAGCGTAACGGGTAATGACTCTTTTCGCTTCAACGCTGGATGTACGTAGATTTTTCTGTGTTACGCCGCCGAGGTACACATTTTTTCGTGGTGGGGCGAGCTGCGCCGATGAACCCACTCACCTGCAGGGCGCTTTGGCAACAAAAAAGGGGCAGCGCTGGCTGCCCCTTATGACGTTACTTGATTAACGTAAAAGCGCTAACCCATTAGGAGTCGCTGTTAACGGCTTCAAGGTCCGCCTTGAACTGCTGCAACAGCTCTTCACCGCGATCGCCCGTCATTTCGAGAAACACTTCCTCAACCTGCGGCGCACGATCACGGAACGCTTGGATCTGCTCTTCGTTCAGACGCGTGACGGTGACTTCATCAGACGCTTCCTGAATCTTGGCGAGTGCTTCGTCGGCCAGACCTTTGATGTGCTCAATGGTGTGGTCGTAAGCCGCGTTGGAGGCTTCCTGCACCAGCTCTTTATCTTCGTCAGACAGGCCTTCGTAGAAGTCCTGATTGGCCATCATGGCAGTGGTAAACCAGCCATGGCCGGTAAAGGTCAGGTGCGGAGATACTTCATACAGACCGCCGGACTCGATCCAGAAAATCGGGTTTTCCTGACCATCGATAATACCGGTCTGCAGGCCACCGTAAACTTCACCCCAGGGCAGCGGCGTCGGCGTCGCACCAAAGGCGTCGTAGGTTTCCGACAGCAGCGGGTTGGTCATGGTACGGATTTTCTTATTATCCATATCTTCCGGCGAGCTGATCGGCTCGTCGGTAGTGACTACCATTTCACCCTCTGGGTACATCTTCAGCAGCTCAAGTCCCTGTTCCGCATAAAGCTCCGGGAACATTTCATTGATCGCTTTACTCTCGTCGAAGAATGTTAGAACGGTCTCTTCGTCGGTCGGCAGCAGGTAAGGAATAAAGAAGATCTGGGCTTCTGGAATCAGTGCACCAGTAAAACCAGGCGACTGGTTAACAAACTGGAGAATGCCGTTCTGAGTCTGCTCCATGATGTCATCAGACTCACCCAGCTCACCAAAACGGTAAACTTGTACAGAGTGATCGGAGTTCTCTTCGATGTACTCTTTAAACGCGTAAGCGAACACATCCTGCACGTCGCCTTCGTACTCTTCGTGGGCATAACGCCAGTTATCCGCCTGGGCAGTGGCGCTTAGGCCCAACAGCAGAGCACCTACGCTTGCCGTAGTGATTAATTTGGTGGTAACGGAACGAGTTGAAACTAATTTGCTTGCCTTCATGCAGAGTTCCCCTAGCAGTGGTAAGCGCGCCGTACGAGAGCGCCAGAATCTAATTTTTGTCTATCCCTAGCAGCGTTGCGTTTATGCTCAGCCGCTAACACGCAGAAACGTCATTCGTAACTTTGTATGCATTGCTGTGGGTTAGCGGGCGAAATAAGCGCTGCCAACGCGGGTTGATCAAAAACAGCTTAAATTCAGGCTAGCGTGGTGGATCACAGCGGTCAAGCTGGCTTGTCAGGGCCATTAGTGCCGTTTGTGTGTTTTCGCGTACGCGTGACGCTTGCGGCGAACGGTTGTCAAGCGGTGCCGAAAACAGCGTATCTTGCAGCCACTGTGCAACATTGTGCTGGCTTATGTCGCTTTTTGTTAACCGGACTTCCTCCACCGAAGAGCGCAGTGCCCACTGCTGCCAACGTTGAAGGTTTTCACGCTCAGACTGCAGTTCCGCCTTTTGTAAGGTGGCACGCAGCGCCTTAATGTCATCGTTATGAGCAGCTTGAGGCTTTAATGTTCGGCGCAATTCGCGCAACGTTGCGGTGACCCGCTGCTGCCAACGGTAGCGCTCTTCCCGTATGGCCTTTAGCGGGCCAGATTCGGCGGCTAATCCGTGCTGATACAGCCAGCAGTGAAACAGTAACTCACACACATCCACGCCAGCCTCATCTTGCAAGGTGAGACAGGCTTGCTCTACGCCAGGCTTTGCATAAAGCGCTAAGGCAAAATCCCATAGCGGCCTCTGCTGCAAGCGCTGCAATCGGTTAGAATCGCGCATTGGTTTACCCACTTTTTTCGGGAGAAAACATGATCGCACTGCGCCAAGTCGCCCTGCAACGGGGCACGCAAACGCTCCTAGAAAGCGCCGACCTTACGCTACATAACGGCGTGAAGGCCGGCATTATTGGGGCCAACGGTGCCGGTAAGTCGAGCCTGTTTAAACTCCTATTGGGCGAGCTGGGGCCCGATCAGGGGGATGTAGAGATGAGCGGCGGCCAGCGAATTGCCCACATGGCCCAGGAAGTGGAGGCGCTGGATCGCCCCATTGTAGAGTATGTATTAGACGGCGATTACGCCTTACGCCAAGCCGAAGCCGACCTGCTTGCCGCCCGCGAAGCCGATAACGCGCATCGAGAAGCCGAACTCCACGGGCTAATCGAAACCCTAGATGGTTACACGGCAGAATCACGGGCATCACAGCTGCTGGTCGGGCTGGGTTTTGTGCAGGCGGACCTTAAGCGACCTCTATCGGACTTTTCCGGCGGTTGGCGAATGCGGGTAAATCTTGCCCGGACGCTGTTTATGCCTTCCGACTTGTTGCTGCTGGATGAGCCGACCAACCACCTGGACCTAGACGCCCTGCTTTGGCTGGAGCAGTGGCTCACTCGCTACCCCGGCACGCTGCTGCTGATTTCTCACGACCGCGACTTTCTGGATGCTGTGTGCGATCACATTGTGCATATGCATCACCAAACGCTAGAGCTTTACCGGGGCAACTACTCTCGCTTTGAGCGCACGCGGGCCGAAAAGCTCGCGCTGCAACAGGCTGAAGCGGCCAAGCAGCAGGCCCGCCGTGAAGAGATTGAACGTTTTATTGCCCGCTTTCGCGCTCAGGCAACAAAAGCCAAGCAGGCGCAAAGCCGGGTAAAAATGCTAGAACGCATGGGGGATATCGCCGTCGCCCACACGGACTCCCCTTTCCACTTCACCTTGCCTGCCGCTGATAAAACGTCGCACCCGCTGCTGGTGCTGGACCAAGCCACCCTTGGCTATCGCGGCGAAGCGGGCGATATCGCTCAGTTAGAGAAGGTCAACATTACGCTACTCCCCGGGAGCCGTATCGGCTTATTAGGTCCGAACGGTGCGGGTAAATCGACCCTGATCAAGTCACTCACGGGCGAGCTTGAGCTGTTAGAAGGCAAACGCGTACCCGGTGAACATTTAGCCATTGGTTATTTTGCTCAGCATCAGTTAGAAAGCCTGGACGTGACCACCACGCCCTTTGTGCATGTACAACGCCTCTCTCCCACAGCAAGTGATCAAGAAATTCGCAACTTCCTAGGTGGCTTTGGCTTCAAAGGCGATGACGCCTTTGGCGAGGTGGCCACTTACTCTGGCGGTGAGAAAGCACGCCTGGCACTTGCACTCGTGGCCTGGCAAAAGCCCAACCTGCTGCTGCTCGATGAGCCCACTAACCACTTGGATCTGGAAATGCGCGAAGCGTTGACCGAGGCACTGGCAAGCTTTGAGGGCACAGTCATCCTGGTCTCGCACGACCGACACCTATTGCGTGCCACGGTGGATGAGTTTTGGCGGGTGGCCGACCACCGGGTTGAACCCTTCGACGGCGACTTGGAGGATTACCGGGCTTGGCTTAAGGCGCGGTTGGAAGAGAACCGCCGCGACGCCCGTAGCGAAAAGAGCGAACGCCAGAGCCAACAGCCCAGCGGCGACCGTAAAGCCGCCCGCAAAGCAGCAGCGGAGCTGCGCGAAAAGCTGCGCCCACTGAAAAAAGAGCGCGACCAGGCGGAAAAGAGCATGGAAAAAGCGCAGCAGGCACTTGAGGAAGTAGAAGCGGTACTCGCCGACCCCGAGCTCTACACCGACAGCACCCGCAAGGCAGAGCTGACCCAAGCACTCGCCAAGCAGGCGGAGATTAAAGCGCGCCTGGATGCCGCCGAGCAGACATGGCTCGCCGCAGAAGAGGCGTTAGAGGCCATGGAAGCCGAGCTACTGGCCAGCGAAAACGCCTGATCAGCCCTAGCTTTCTAGCAAAAAGGTGACCGGCCCATCGTTGACCAAGGCAACCTGCATGTCCGCGCCGAACTTCCCTTCTGCAATATGGGTCCAAGCGGCGCGGGCCTGACTTACCAGATAGTTAAACAGCCGCTCTCCCTCGTCGGGCGGGGCGGCGCTGGAGAAGCTAGGGCGTAGGCCCTTGCGGGTATCGGCAACGAGCGTGAACTGTGATACCAGCAGCAGCCCACCCTGGGCCTGCTGCAGGTTATGGTTCATCTTGCCCGCCTCGTCACTAAACACGCGGTAGTGAAGCAGCTTATGCAGTAGCTTATCGGCATCCACCTCGCTGTCACCTTTCTCCACCCCCACCAGTGCCAGCAGCCCATGGTCGATGGCACCGACGCTGTTGCCTTCCACCGTGACACTGGCGCTCTTAACCCGTTGAATCAGTGCTTTCACGCTTGCCCCTTCGTCCGTTCATTAGGCGCTGCTATCTTCATAGAGCGTTTCGCCATTGAGCGCGAGACGCAGCTGCTAGCGGCGGCGCTAGTCGTGACGAGCGTAGCGCCCAGTAACGCGGCTAGCCATAGCGTACTCTTTGTTGGTCGTTGCACGGTGACCATCTCCTTTGTTGGTTTGGGTAACACTATGCATAGCTATACACACATAAACAACTCATAAAGGTTCCGTACAACCACTCGATTGAGGAGTCATTGAGCCGCCACAAAGCCTTTACCAAGGCCGACAGAGCATCACATCGCAGTGGGGCTCACTGAGCAGCATTTCGGTTAGCGGATTAGGTTGGTGTGGTCGACTGCGGCTGCCTAACATGACCAAATCTGGCGAGTGCCGTTTAACATAGTCATGCAGCACATCGCAGGGCTGGCCCGGCTCTAGCGCAAGCTCAATGTCCGGCACGCCATCTAACTCCCGCAGCAGGCTTTCGACTTCGTTATCCAGCGCCTCCCGCAGGCGACTGACCTCGCGGTCACGCCACTGGGCGTAGAACGCTTGACTCCCCAGCTCCAATTCGCCGGGCAGGCTCCAGGCGTGTAGAAGCGTTAGCTTGGCCTCAGGAAAGCGAATCAGCGCTTCTTTCAGGGTCTGCCGAGCCGTCAGCGAGAAGTCGATAGGCACCACAATATGTTGCCACGGCTGAGTAGGCAGGTAAGACGCCACCACCACGGGGCACGGCGCGCTACGCAAAATACGCATCATGGTGGTGCCGTAAAGCAGGTCTTTTTGACCACGTTTGCGGTGCATACCCAGCACGATGAGCGACGCCTGACGCTCGTGGGCTTCCCTCACGATTTCTACATGAGGCTCCCCAACCACCGTTTGAATCATCAGCGATGGCAGTTCCAAGGCGTAATCTTCGCGCAGGTCGGTGAGCATCGCACTAATATCGTCGTTTACCGCGAGTTCCAGGTCATGGAGCATGCGATGCGGAAGGTAAGGGTCAAGCACGTGAAGGGTATCAAGCTGCGCGCCCTGCTGATGGGCTAAGCGCAGCGCGCGGGCAAAGGCCGCGCGGTTTTCCTGGGAGAGGTCGGTGGCAAACAGCAGCGTGCGGGACATGGGCAGCTCCTTGGCCGAACAGTTCAGCCTAGTAGGCAAACAAACGGGCACCCTTCAGCATGGTGCCCGTTGGCTTATCCCGCAAGGAGACTCTGCGGCCGCAACGCAACGGCCATGAAGTTACCACCAAGCATGGAAGTGGTGTACTGGGCCTCGCCCTTTGCCAACACTTAAGCGGTGGCTAGCGGCCAGAGCATGATGAAGCCACTGCTTTGCCTCCGTAATCGCCTGCTCTGGGGCCTCTGCGCTAGCATCTTCCGGCAACTTGGCTAGGCAAGCCGTAATGGCTGATGAGAGCGCGCAGCCCGTGCCATGAAGGTTCTCAGTAGCAATGCGTGAGGCGGGCAGCCACTGATGACCGTTAGGGGTCGCCAGCAGATCCGGGCAGGTATCACCCCGTAAGTGGCCGCCTTTCAGCACCACATAGGGCGCGCCTAGCCCCACCAGCTTGGGCAGCAGTGCTTCCATCTCGTCCAGGCTGGCGGGCGATGGGGAATCGAGCAGCACGGCGGCTTCCGGCAGGTTAGGAGTAATCACATCCGCTAACGGCACTAAAATCTCTTTTACGGCGCGAATACCCGCGTCATCCACCAGGATGTCACCGCTCTTCGCCACCATCACCGGGTCGAGCACGATCCAACGCGGGCGCTGCTGGCGCAGTACATCGGCAATCACTTCGGCCACATCGTGGCTGGCTACCATGCCGATTTTCACCGCATCAATGGTCACATCGCTTAACAGGTGTTCAAGTTGCTCACGAATTGCCTGTGGGGAAACCGGATACACCGAGGCCACGCCACAGGTGTTCTGGGCAATCACCGCAGTGATGACATTTGTGCCATACACACCCAGGGCAGAAAACGTCTTTAAATCGCCCTGCAGCCCAGCACCACCGGAAGGGTCGGAGCCTGCAATGGTGAGCACATTACGAAGGCGGGATTCGGTAGACATAGCGCTCCTTACGAGACAGAACAGTATCTGCCCTAGGATACCCAAGCGGTGGCGCTTACGCTGCTTTAATCGCAACCCTAGCCTGCCTATAACAAAATGGCCGCCCGAAGGCGGCCATGGTAAGGGTACTGCGCTACACCTGTTACTGCAGGTGTCACCTTCCGGGTTACGGGCGTTGTAGTACGCCTGCTCGGAAATCGCGTGGTAATCTTCTACTTTATCCTGGAAGCAAGCCATTATGTGCTCTGCAGCTTGGCTGCTTTTGGTTAAGGTTGCCACTCCCTTGCGTTGATAGCAGGGTTATTTTTCAACTCAGAACACATTAGAACTGGGTCGGGAGCCATGTTGCCAGCTGCGGGAAAAACGTTAGCAGCAACAGCATGCCTAACTGCATCAAGATAAATGGCACCACACCGCGATAAATCGCCGAGGTAGGCACCGATGGCGGTGCCACGCCGCGCAGATAAAACAGTGCGAAGCCGAACGGCGGGGTTAGGAACGAGGTCTGCAGGTTAATGGCGATCATGATACCCAGCCAGATCGGATCTAACCCCATGGCCAGCAGAATCGGCCCGACAATCGGCACCACCACAAAGGTGATTTCGATAAAGTCGAGGATAAAGCCCAGCAGGAAGATTACCAGCATAACAACGATCGTCGCGCCCACCACGCCCCCAGGCATGCCTTCAAACAGCTCGGTGACCATGTGCTCACCGCCGTAGGCACGGAAGACCAACGAGAATAGCGCCGCACCGATCAGAATCAGAAACACCATGGTGGTTACATGGGTGGTAGAGCGCAGCACCTCTTTCAGGGTGGCCCAGTCCAACTGGCGATAGGCCAACGCCAGCACCAGCGCACCAAAGGCACCCACGGCCGAGGCTTCGGTGGGCGTGGCAAAGCCGCTCAGAATAGAGCCCAGCACCGCCACAATCAGCACTACTGGCGGCACCAAGCCTTTGAGCAACAGGATGCCTAACCCCGAGGTGTGGCCAAGCTCTGCCATCAGCTCTTCGCGGTCAGCCGCGGGCGCCATGCTGGGGCGGAAAAACGCCACCAAACCCACGTAGATCATGTACATGACGACGAGAATCAGGCCCGGCCCCAGCGCGCCCATAAACAGATCGCCAACCGAGACCGTTTTCGGGCTGAAGATCCCCATATCCAGCTGTGCTTGCTGATATGCAGAAGAGAGCACGTCGCCCAGCAGTACCAGGGCGATGGAAGGCGGAATAATCTGACCAAGCGTACCGGTAGCGCAGATGGTACCGGTGGCAAGAGAGGTGCTGTAGCCACGCTTAAGCATAGTGGGCAGTGACATCAGGCCCATGGTCACCACTGTGGCACCCACGATGCCCGTGGAGGCAGCCATCAACATGCCCACCAGCGTGACCGAAATACCTAAGCCACCGCGTATGGAGCCAAACAGCAGCGCCATGGCATCCAGCAGCGTTTCGGCCACTTTTGACTTCTCTAGCAGCACGCCCATTAACACAAACAGCGGCACCGCCAGGAGTGTCTGGTTGGTCATAATGCCGTAGAGCCGGTTCGGCAGGGCGGCAAGGTAGCCACTATCAAAATTGGCATCAATACCAACGGCTTCCAGGCCTAGCCCCATGCCAGCAAACAGCAGCGCGGTTCCCGCTAGCGAAAGCGCCACAGGAAAGCCGAACATCAACACGATACAGATGGCGGCAAACAGAATAAGCGGCATAAATTCGAGCATCAAACACGCTCCTCAAGGTGATTTTCATCGGCGGCTGGCGGCGTTATCCGCCCGGTGAAGATATAGCCATTGCGCACTACTTCAATCAGGCCTTGAATAATCATCAATAAGGCAAAAACTGGAATGAGCGTTTTCAGTGCGTATACAGCGGGGATGCCACCGTAATCTGAGGAGGTTTCCATGATGCGCCAGGAGTTAGCGACGTAGCCATAGCTTGACGCGATGACAAACACCATCACCGGAATCAAGAGCAGGAGGATGCCCAGGATATTTACGAGTGCTTGTCGGCGGGGTGTCATGCCTCGATAAAAAATATCGACGCGCACGTGGCCATCGTGGCGAAAGGTGTAAGCAGCAGCGAGCATGAAGACGCTGGCGTGCATGTACATCACCAGCTCTTGCATAAAAATGCTATTCACACTGAACATATAACGAAGCAGTACAATCGCGAACTGAATCAACATCATAATGATGATCAGCCACGCAAGGGTACGCCCGAACCACTCCGAAGCGCGGTCCAGCGCACCAATAAACGCAGGTAGTTGTGTTGTGTCCGACATGGAAGTGTCTCGTGTAAAACGACTAAGGGGGGTCAGCGGCCCAGACAATAGCGCATATACGCAGACAATGCAGCGCCCGACAAGCGTTCTGCGAGCTTCTTGTTAAACGCTTGGTTGAATCGCCGCGAGACACGCCGCTGGCAGCGGCAAATCAACTGCAATCGGCAGGTGGTCAGAGAACAGGTGATCCAGCACGCGCACATCGGCCGCTTCAAGGGTTTGCGAGAGTAGAATATGGTCCAACGCGCGGCGCGGCTGCCACGATGGATAGCTAAGCAGCGGCTTGACCGGGTGTAGCGGCAATGACGTACTAAACCGCTCGTGAGCATGGAGCTGCTCAGGCGTACAATTTAAATCGCCCATCATCACCACATGGCGCAACGGCTCAATAATATCGCTTAAATAATTGAGCTGGCGCACACGGCCACGGTGGCTAAGCGCCAAATGCGCCACAAAAATATGCAGGGCATCAGGGCCTTCGCCGTAGCGCACGTGAATAGCGCCGCGTCCAGGCAACATCCCAGGCAGCCGGTGCTCTTCAATATGGCTAGGGGTTAAACGTGAAAGCAGACCATTACTATGCTGTGCAAAATGGCCTAGGTTACGATTAAGTTGCTGGAAGTAGTGAGGAAACTTGGCCTGGGCGGCTAAGTACTCCACCTGATTCACACGGCTGGAGCGAAAGCTTCCACCATCCACCTCCTGCAGCCCCACCACGTCAAACTGCTCTAATACGCCACCTACCAGCGCTAAACGCTTAAGCCGCTGAGGATTAGGCAGCACGTGCTGCCAGCTCCGCGTGAGATAGTGGTGATAGGCTGAAGTTTGAATACCCACCTGCAAATTAAACGTTAGCAGCCGGATATGACCACGCTCTATCAACGCGGAGGTTGACTGGGCAGCGGGAGAACGCGACTGTCCGCCCGTATGGCCGTGCTCCAGCACCGTTATTGTGCGCGCTCGTTGCGAACTTTTTCGATCAGCGCATCGGCAATTTGCGGCATATTTTCTAAGCTGCCTGCCGACTGCGGTGACACTACATAGCGGCCATCCACAATCAGCGCAGGAACCCCCATCAGGCGCATTTCACGCATACGGCTGTTGGCCTTATTGACCTCACTACGTACGCTAAAGGCGGTGAGCGCCTGTTTGGCTTCCTCTTCGCTAACGCCGTAATCAGAGAAGAATTCCGCAATCTTGTCAGCGTCGGTCAGTGAACGACCATCCTGGTGAATCGCATCGAAGAAATCCGCATGCAGCTCCTCTTCAATACCCAGCGATTTGGCCGCATAGAAGGCCGTGGCATGGGTGTTCCAGTCACCGCCCATGGTCGCTGGCATTTTGACAATGCTGACATCGTCATCCAGGGTTTCGTACCACTCGTTTACTGGCGTTTGCAGCCGGTAGCAGTGCGGGCAGCCAAACCAGAACGCTTCGGTCACTTCAATCTGATCTTCGTCTACCTGGGTAGCTACCGGTGACTCAAGCAACGTGTAGTGCTGACCTTCTACCAGCTCCTGGGCACTTACCGCAGCAGACAGGCCAAGACCAGCAAGCGCGACCATCAACGTTTTCAACATAACGAGCATTCTCCAAATAAGCGGCCAACAAAAGTGAACCTGTGACCGTTAGTGTGTCAGACAGGTTCCCCATTCTGCGGATGTTTCACAGAATGGGGAGGCCAACAGCGGGGAAATTAGTTCAAGCCCAGCACGTAGTTGGCCACGGCTTCCATGTCCCGGTCGCTCATTTTGGAAGCGATATCGCCCATCAGGTTGTTGGGGCTATTGGTACGTTCACCCGAGGCAAATGCTTGCAGCGTGGAGATGGTATATTCCGCATGCTGACCAGAAAGAGCCGGATACACAGCGCTACCAATACCTACCCCGGTGGGAGTGTGGCAAGCGCTACAGGCGGGAATGCCTTTAGACATATCGCCTGCGCGATACAGCTCTTCACCGCGGGCCAGCAACTCAGCGTCTTCATCACTGGTTTGACCGAGGTTAGCCTCTTGGCCTGCAAAGTGGGCAGCGACATCCCAAGCATCTTGGTCTGAGTAGTCATCGACCAAACCGGCCATCTGTGGGACGACACGGTTGCCATCACGGATATCCATGATTTGCTTGGCGAGGTAGGACATTTGCTGCCCTGCCAGGTTGGGGAAGGTACCCACTGCGCTGATACCTTGCTGGCCATGGCAGGCTGCACAGGTTTGGGCGAGTTCACGTCCTGCCGCTGCGTCAGCGTCGGCTTGAAGGTCCGCTTGGGCGTGGGCGGTGCCAACGGCACCCATGGTAATTGCCAGGCTTGCCAGTAACTTTCTCATTGCTAATCCACTATGCCGTTTGATTATTGACTGGTACGCACCCTGGGCGCTGCCCAGGTTCAGCACATTACCAGGGTCAGCTCCGCCAAAACGAACAACAATGTCGTGTTGGTCGCTGCTGGCTAAAGCGCGATGGTACACTAGCGCCCCAGGTCGCAGTTATAAACCGCTTGCATTATAACGAATCACCCTAGCGGCGGGAATGCAAGTCCAGGTCTGCTTTTGGGGTAATTCGTCGCGGTACCGCTCTCTCTCACACTAGGGTTGGCCAGCGGGCCGTGTTATACGTTTGTTTTTCAGGATTAATTCCATGTCTACCCCCCATGATAGCCCAGTCCCTCGGCTGAACTACCCCACGGCGCGTTTTATGATCAGCGCGCCAACCCTGGCACTGTGTCCTGACGATACCGGTGCAGAAGTAGCGTTTGCCGGACGCTCAAATGCCGGTAAATCCAGCGCCATTAACGCGCTAACCCAGCAAAATGCGCTGGCGCGCACCTCGCGCACCCCGGGCCGAACCCAGCTCATCAACTTCTTCACTGTGATGAACGACGAGTCGCGCCGCTTAGTGGATTTGCCCGGCTATGGCTACGCCAAAGTGCCTGAAGCGGTCAAAATCGAGTGGCAAAAGCATCTTTCTGACTACCTGCGCGGCCGTTTTAGCCTGCGTGGTTTAGTGCTGCTCATGGACGTGCGCCACCCGCTGACCGAGTTCGACCAAATGATGCTCGACTATGCTGACCAGCGCGGGATGCCGGTGCATATTCTGCTGACCAAAGCCGACAAACTGAAGCGTGGCCCAGCCAGCGCCGCCCTACAGAAAGTGCGCTCCCGCTTAAAAGAGTGGGAAGACCTTGTATCGGTACAGCTGTTTTCATCGCTGAAACGCGACGGCGTCGATACCCTTTCCCAAAAACTAGACCAGTGGCTGCACACCCCAGAAGACGCCCGTTAACAGGCGTGGTCTAGGCACGCCTCTCCAGCCATGCAATCAGCTCCGGCAGCTCTTTGACATGGGCTATGCGGTGCACCCGCTCAGGCAGCATCTGGTCGCCGCATTCAGCCACCCAGGCGGCATGCATACCCAGTTGCTGGGCGGGAAGCACGTCCTCATTCCAGGAGTCGCCCACGTGCATGGCGCGCTGCGGTACGGTATTCAGTCGCTCCAAAGCGGTGAGAAAAGGCTTGGGATCAGGCTTGGGAGCCAGCAGCTCTCCAGCGGCAATCGCTACCGGAAAGTGGGCCGCCAATGGCTGGCGCTTAAGGTGAATATTGCCGTTGGTAATCGCCGCTAGCCGATAGCGCTCGGCAAGCGCCGATAGCAGCCCAGCTGCCTCTGGGTGCGGCGTGACCTGCACCCGCAGGCGGTGGAACTCATTCATTGCCGCGGCGGCCCATAACAGTGCAGCGCTGCGAGGCAAACCGCTGGTTTCCAACTGGGCCTCTAACGCTCGTAGCCTTAGCCAGGTAAAGTCACCTCGCCGTTCAGGCACTTGGCTTGCCCACTGCTGGCGGCGCTGCAGGTAATCCGCCACGCCCTCCTCATACGTTAACGGCAACGGCGCCTCTTGACGGGCAGCACGCCACGCTGCCAGCGCTTCCAGCAGCCAGCGGTAATGGCCCTCTTCGGTTTTCAGCATGACGCCCTGGTTGTCCCATAGAGTGTCGTCTAAATCAAAGGTGATGGCGTCTAACGTGACCATGATTAACTCTCACTGGGGCGGCGTTTGGCGCGCGGGTGGGCGGCATCGTAACTTTCTGCCAAGTGCTGCCAATCCAGCCGCGTATACACCTGAGTAGTGGATAGATTGGCATGACCCAGCAGCTCCTGCACGGCACGCAGATCCTGGCTGGATTCCAGCAGATGGCTGGCAAAAGAGTGGCGCAGGCGGTGGGGGTGAAGATGTTCGGGCAGGCCGCGCACCACCGAGAGCTGCGCTAAGCGCTTCTGGATCGCTCGATGCCCCAACCGCTGCCCCCGCTGACCAACAAACAGCGCCGTTTCAGCGCTGGCCGCCAAACTGGCCCGGCAGGTGAGCCATGCTTCCAGCGCCTGCTGGGCGCGTCGTCCCACCGGCACTTGGCGGGGCTTGCTGCCCTTACCCATCACCCGCACATAATTGGCCGTTAAGTGGCCCATATCCAGCGCCGCCAGCTCGGCTAAGCGCAGGCCGCTGGAGTAGAAAAGCTCCAGCATAGCTTGGTCGCGAAGCGCCAGCGGCGAGCCGTCGTGGGGCGTATCCAGAAAGCGCGCCAGCGCATCCACATCCAGCGGTCTGGGCAGATGGCTGGGCTGCTTAGGGGTGCGCAGTAGGCTGACCGGGTTATCTGCCAACACGCGATGCTGCACTAACGCATCGGCAAAGCGAGATAACGCCGCACGTCGGCGGGCGAGGCTTCTCGGCGCCAGCCCCCGGCTACGTTCAGCGCCTAGAAAGGCTCTCGCCAGCGCCGTGTCCAGCGCGCTGGCCTGAGTGATGCCACGCTGTTCGGCAAACTGGCAAAAGGCGGATAAATCCTGACGATAGGCCGCCACCGTGGCCGGGCTGGCATGGGTGGCTAGCTGCGCTAAGTAGTTAGTGACCGTGTCTGCCAGCAAGCTATCGCTGTCCATGCGGCTCCGGCCCCAACCGCAGCAGTAGGCGCGCGACAATATCGCCCAGGTACTCGGTAAACAGCGTATCCATACTGGCGCGGTAACATTCAGGATCAGGGCTAGCGAGCAGCAAATAACCCAGCTGCTCCCCCGCCGAGAGACGCGTAATCGCACAGGAACCCGCTTTACGGGGTGCTTTGGTATGGGGCAGTAGGCACTTCCAATCGCTGACGCTCAGCTTGGCGCAGCGACTGGTGCGGCCATCCAGCAGCGCCGCCAAGCGAGCGCTGGCGTGCTGGTCGAGAATATGGCGTGGCGGCTGGGGTGGCGTGGACTCTGCATCGCTTAACGACGCGGGGCACCATAGGGCCATCGCCGGGGTTTGAAAGCGCTCGCTAAGCTGAGTCGCCAGCGCTTGGGCCAAGGCATCACGGTCTTCCGCTTCAACTAAGCTGAGCAGCGTTTCCCGCAGACGACGGTACTGAGCCTCGTTATGACGAGCGGTTTCCAGCAAATGCTCAAGCCGCCCTTCCGCCGTTTCAGCTCGCTGGCGCAGGTCGATCACCAGCCGCTCCAGCAGCGACACAGCACCATCGATATTCGGGTGGGGCACTTTGAGCTGCTGCAGCAGCCCTTCACGACCAATAAAAAAATCGGGGTGACGGGCCAGCCAAAACGCTACTTGGTCAGGGTCGAGCGTTTTGCGCGGCTCAGGAGCTTGAGACATCGCCGTTCTCCTCGCATTAGTTGAGTGATACCCGACCATCAAACACCCGGGTAGCAGGGCCCACCATGACGAGTGACGCTTCGGGGTCAGGCCACTCGATACTGAGCTGCCCGCCGGGCAAGTGCACTTTCACTGGGCTCTTCAGAAGCCCCTGACGAATCCCACTGGCCACCGCCGCACAGGCACCGGTGCCGCAGGCCAGGGTTTCACCGCTGCCACGCTCGAACACCCGCAGACGAATCTCGCTGGGCGAGACCACCTGCATGAAGCCGACGTTGACCCGCTTGGGAAACCGAGGATGCGACTCCAACAGCGGCCCCAAGCGCTCCACCGGGGCGCTATCCACGCTCTCTACCTGGAGGACAGCATGGGGATTGCCCATGGAGACCACGCCAAGCTGCAGCGTTTCACCGCCTACATCTACCTCATGCAGCGGTTGATCACCCGGCGCTTCAAACGGCAGCGTCGCCGGGTTGAAGCGCGGCCTACCCATATCGACCCGTACCATGCCATCGTGCTGAACATTGAGCACCAGCGGGCCACCGGCGGTTTCCACATGGATTTCATGCTTGTGGGTTAAACGCTGGTCGCGCACAAAGCGGGCAAAGCAGCGCGCGCCGTTGCCACAGTTCTCCACTTCGCTGCCGTCGGCGTTATAGATACGGTAGCGAAAGTCCATGTCCGGGTCGCGGGGCGGCTCGACGATCAGCAGTTGGTCAAAGCCAATGCCAAAGCGCCGGTCCGCCAGTTGGCGGATCTGCTCGTCCCGCAGGCGCGCCCGCTGAGTGACCAGGTCCACCACCATGAAGTCGTTGCCCAGGCCGTGCATTTTGGTGAAGTGCAGCAGCATCAGCGCGCCCCTTCCGGCAGCAACGCCTCACCGGCCCACAGGCTTTCCAGCGTTTCCCGAGCGCGCACCACGTGGTACGTGTCGCCATCCACCATCACCTCTGGCGGGCGCGGGCGGCTGTTGTAGTTCGACGCCATCACAAAACCGTAAGCTCCGGCGGAGCGCACCGCCAACAGATCGCCTTCGGCGATAGCAAGCTCACGCTCTTTACCCAGGAAGTCACCGGTTTCACACACAGGACCAACCACGTCGTAGGTGGCGCTCTCACGAGGCTGGCGGGTATCCACCGGCACAATCGCCTGCCACGCCTGATACAGCGCCGGACGAATCAGGTCGTTCATGGCCGCATCGACAATGGCAAAGTTCTTGGTCTCGCCGGGTTTCAAGAACTCTACCCGGGTGAGCATCAGCCCGGCGTTGGCCGCAATAGAGCGACCCGGCTCAAACAGCAGCGTGAGCTTTTCGCCGCCTTCCCAGCGGGAGAGGCGCGCCAGCAGTTGGCTAGCGTAATCGAACGGCTGGGGTGGCTTCTCGTCACGGTAGGGCACGCCTAAGCCGCCGCCTAAATCCAGATGGTCGATCTCGATGCCGCGCTCGCGAAGGCGCTCCATAAGCACCAACAGGCGCTCCAGGGCATCTAGAAACGGCGCGGTTTCGGTGAGCTGCGAGCCGATATGGCAATCCAGGCCCGTCACGCGCAGGTTTGGCAGGCTGGCCGCCAGTTGATACACCTCCAGCGCGTCATCCACCGGAATGCCAAACTTGTTATCTTTCAGGCCGGTAGAGATATAAGGGTGAGTGCCCGCATCCACATCAGGATTGACGCGCAGCGAGACCGGAGCGATTTTCCCCAGCTCACCTGCCACGGCATTCAGGCGCTCAAGCTCTGGGCGCGACTCGACGTTAAAGCATTTGATGCCGACTTCTAGCGCCCGCGCCATTTCATGGGGCTGCTTAGCCACGCCAGAAAACACCACTTTGGCGGGGTCGCCGCCCGCTTTTAGCACCCGCTCAAGCTCACCCACGGAGACAATATCAAACCCGGCCCCCATGCGGGCCAAAAGGCCCAGCACGGCAAGGTTAGAGTTGGCTTTCACCGCGTAGCAGATTAAGTGCGAGTGGCCACCCAAGGCTTCGGTGTAGGCGCGAAAATGGCGCTCAAAGGTCGCTTTTGAGTAGACATAGCAGGGCGTGCCCAGCTCGGCGGCCAGCTGCGTTAGCGGCACATCTTCGGCGTAGAGCACGCCATCGCGGTAGTTAAAGTGATCCATTACCCCTCCTGCTCGGCGGCCGAATCATTGGTATCGTCAGGCAGATAAAGTGGCCCCTTTTGACCACAGCCAACAAGCAGCAATGCGGCCATCAGCAGCGCGCTAAGTGTGATTGCACTGCGTTTCATGACGCACCTTTCAGGGCTGCCAGCGCTTCTCGCGCACGGTTTGCAGCGGCGCGCACTTGGTCAGGCGCCGTGCCGCCAATGTGGTTACGGGCAGCGACCGAGCCTTCCAGCGTCAGCACTTCAAACACATCCTGCTCAATGATATCGGAGAACTGCTGGAGCTCTTCGAGGGTCATTTCAGAGAGGTCTTTCTTGGTTTTCAGGCCGTAGGCCACGGAGAGACCCACGATCTCGTGAGCATCACGGAAGGCCACGCCTTTACGCACCAGGTAATCCGCCAGGTCTGTGGCGGTGGAGAAGCCGCGCCGCGCCGCTTCGTACATGCTCTCTTTCTTCGGCTCAATGGCAGGCACCATGTCCGCAAAGGCTTTCAGACAGTCGCGCACGGTGTCGACGGCGTCGAACAGCGGCTCTTTGTCTTCCTGGTTGTCCTTGTTGTAGGCCAGCGGCTGCGACTTCATCAGCGTCAGCAGCGCCATCAGATGGCCATACACACGGCCGGTTTTACCGCGCACCAGCTCAGGCACGTCGGGGTTTTTTTTCTGCGGCATAATGGAGGAGCCGGTGCAGAAGCGGTCGGGCAGGTCGATGAAGTTGAACTGCGCACTGGTCCACAGCACGAGCTCTTCGCTCATCCGCGACAGGTGCATAAGCAGGATGCTGGCGAAACTGGTGAATTCAATTGCAAAATCACGATCTGACACGGCGTCCAGCGAGTTTTCTGCCGGGCGATCAAAGCCGAGCAGCTCAGCGGTCACGTGGCGGTCAATGGGGTAGGTCGTGCCCGCCAGCGCCGCGGAGCCCAGCGGCATCACATTCACCCGTTTACGGCAATCCAGCAGGCGCTCGTGATCGCGGGCCAGCATTTCCTGCCAGGCCAGCAGATGATGGCCGAAGGTGACCGGCTGTGCCGTCTGCAGGTGGGTGAAGCCGGGCATGATGGTGTCGGCTTCCCGCTCGGCAAGCTCAATCATGCCATCGCGCAGGCGTGTCAGCTCCGCTTCGATCACGTCGATTTCATCGCGCATGAACAGGCGAATATCGGTGGCCACTTGGTCGTTGCGCGAGCGGCCGGTGTGCAGCTTCTTGCCGGTAATGCCGATTTTGTCGGTCAGGCGTGCTTCGATGTTCATGTGCACGTCTTCCAGCGGCACCGACCAGTTGAACTCGCCGCGCTCAATCTCGCCCTGAATGTCGGTCAGGCCGTTAATAATGGCGTCGCGCTCTTCTTCGGTGAGCACGCCCACCCGCGCCAGCATGGTGGCATGGGCAATCGAGCCCTGAATATCCTGGCGCGCTAGGCGCTGGTCGAAGTTCACAGACGCGGTAAAGCGTGCAACAAAAGCATCGGTGGGCTCGCTGAAGCGACCGCCCCAAGACTGGTTCGTAGCTTGGCTCATCGGAGACATATCCTGCTGACAAAACTAATGGAGTCGTTACCGGAAAGTGTACCAGAGTCACTGCGTAGAGCGGCATGCCGTTTTATGGCAGTGTTTATAACGAGGTAGGAGATTCTTGGCTAGCAACGACTACTAGCGGCGTTTTCAAATATGCCTTCAGCGCACTCAAGGCCATGGGACGAGCAAAGTAGTAGCCTTGGTAGTGGCCGCACTGCAGGGTACGCAGGAAGTGAAACTGCTCGGCGGTTTCAACGCCTTCAATTAACACCTCGAGTCCCAACTTATCTGCCATGGTGACAACGCCCTCTACAATAGCGGCGTCACGGGAATCAACGGCCACATCGCCCACAAACGAGCGGTCAACCTTCAGCTTATTGATGGGTAGGCGTTTTAGATAGCTAAGGCTTGAGAAACCGGTGCCAAAGTCATCCAGCGCAATGTGCACGCCCAGTTGGCGCAGGGCCTGTAAAGCCTGAATGGTGTGTTCGGCGCTATCCATTAATACACCTTCGGTCAGCTCCAGCTCTAATAGCGCGGGGGGCAAGCCACTACGCGCCAGCACCTGCTTTACGGAGTCTAAAAAGCCTGGGCGCTGAAACTGCATGGGTGATACGTTAATCGCCATGGTTATGGGGGTCGCGCTTTCGGCATTGAGCACCACCGCATCGCGGCATGCGGTTTCCATCACCCACTCACTGATGGGAATAATCTGCCCGGTATCCTCGGCCAAAGGAATAAACTGCCCTGGCGGGATGTTGCCACGCTCTGGGTGGTACCAACGGATCAACGCTTCAACCCCAGCGACCCGCCCACTATGGTGAATTTGCGGCTGGTAATGGAGCTCAAACTGCTCCTGCTCAATGGCCTGCTGCAGGGCATGGCGCAAATTCACCCGCTCGGTGACCTTGCGGTTAAGTTCGTCGGTATACCACTGAAAGGTGTTGCGCCCCCTGCGTTTGGCCTTGTACATGGCAAGGTCGGCCTGCTGAATGAGCTGACGCGGCGTTTGAATAGTGCCATCGTTGGTGGCAATCCCAATACTGGCAGTAATTCTTAGCTCGTTGCTGCGATACCAGTAAGGTGCCGAAACTCGTGCCAGCAGCCGCTCGACCACCTGTAAGACATCGTCTTCGTGGGCTAAATCCGGCAACAGTACGATAAACTCATCGCCGCCAAATCGGGCCACGGTGTCCCAGGGGCGCAGCTCCTCCTCCAAGCGCTTGGCGACCTCTAGCAAAATATAGTCGCCCACTTCATGGCCGAGGGTGTCATTGATTGGCTTAAAGTCGTCTAAATCAATGAACAGCACTGCTAAATAACGCTGGTAGCGCCTGGCTAACAAACAACCTTGGGCAAGGCGCTGGTCCAGCAACAGCCGGTTGGGCAGCCCGGTCAGCGCATCGTGATTGGCGTTATGGCTCAGCTGGGCCTGATACTCTCGCTGGGCGGTAATATCGTTTTGCGCGCCGATAAAATGTGTGACTACGCCAGCTTCATCGCGCACCGGGGAGATATAAAGATCGTTCCAGAAAGGCGCGCCGTTACGGCGATAGTTGCGAATCACCACGTGCACATCGCGCTGCTCTTTGATGCCTTTGCGCAATTGCACCTGGGTCGCAGGGTCCGTGTCGATTCCTTGTAGAAAACGGCAGTTGCGGCCCAGCGCGGCCTCTCGCGAGTAGCCGGTGATGCGCTCAAAGGCAGCGTTCACATACACTATCGGCAGATCAGGGCGCTGAGCATCCACAATGACCACGCCATTGGTGCTAGACTCCACGCTGCGCTCCAGCAGCGCCAACTGCCGTTCAGTGTCTTTGCGCTCGGTAATATCCTGAGTAGAGCCCTGAGCTTGAATAATTTTTCCTAGCTCATCGCGCACCGCTCGGCCAATCACTCGCACCCAACGCCGTCGCCCCTGCTGGGTAATAATCTCCAGCTCTTCGTCAAAACTTATCCCCTTCTCACAGCAGTTGGTAAACACGGCTTGAATACGCGACCGAGAGCTTGGCGTGTAAAAAGCAATCGCCTCCTCCAGCGTGGGCTGGTGGCCAACAGGCATATCGTGAAGGCGGCACACCTCCTCCGACCAGATCGGCAGCCCCACCGCTAAATCCATATACCAGCCGCCTATATGCGCTGTCTCACCGGCAATACGGAACAGCCGCTGATTGCGCCGTAGCTGCTTTTCCACCGCTTTGCGACGAGAAATATCTCGGGCAATCACATAAATCACCTGCTCACCGGCAGAAGCGGACACTTCCAACCAAACGCGCCTACCATCTACCGCTAACGCACAAATATCGAAGGCATTAATTTTTTCACCCCGGCATACCCTTGCCAACGCTGCTTCGATAACGGGATGATCACGCGGCTCTACCACGACACCACAGGGCCTACCCAGCAGCGCTTCTGCTTGGTAACCCAGTAACGACTCAAAGGTTGGGTTGATGCTGAGCAGCGTGCCCGCAAAGTCGATGCAGCAGAACAAATCCTGCGAAAGCAGAAAGAATTGGTCTAGCTTACCTTGCGGTTCAACAGGGGGCATGGCATTTCCTAACAGGCGTTAAACGCGTTCAGCGCTGGCCCTAAATTCGGCCGGTTATTTTTACTGTGTGGCTGGGTGCTTTATGATGAGAATTATCACAGTTCGACGCGCCGTGTCAGCGGCAAAGGGAGAATCAGGTGTCATCCATCACTAAATTGCGCATTGCCACGCGTAAAAGTCAGTTGGCCATGTGGCAGGCCGAGTACGTCCGCGACCGCTTGATGGCGGCACATAGCGGTCTGGAAGTTGAGCTTGTCCCCCTCTCCACCAAAGGCGACAAAATTCTCGATACGCCTCTCTCCAAAATTGGTGGCAAAGGGCTATTCGTCAAGGAGCTTGAAGACGCCATGCTGGATGGACGCGCCGATATTGCCGTTCACTCCATGAAAGACGTACCCATGCACTTCCCCGAAGGCTTGGGGCTATCGGTGATTTTAGATGGGGCAGACCCCACCGATGCATTCGTGTCCAACCACTATAACAGCATCGACGAGCTGCCCGAAGGTGCGCGCATCGGTACCGCCAGCCTACGTCGTGGCCTACAAATACGTGAAGCCCGTCCGGACCTGCAAATCCTCAACCTGCGCGGCAACGTCCAGACTCGCCTTGGGAAGCTCGACGATGGCGAGTTCGACGCTATCATTCTGGCCACCTCTGGCCTGCAGCGCCTGGGGCTCGATGCGCGAATCGCCCAAGCACTGCCCCCTGAAATCTGCTTGCCCGCCTGCGGCCAGGGCGCACTAGGCATCGAATGTCGCTTGCACGACCCCGAATTGATTGCGCTACTGGCCCCCTTGGACGATCAGGATACCGCCACCCGCGTGCGCGCCGAGCGCGCCATGAACACGCGCCTGGAAGGTGGCTGCCAAGTGCCGATTGCCGGGCACGCCGTACTGGATAAAGCCAACGATACCCTGTGGCTACGCGGGCTAGTGGGCAACCCAGAGGGCACCGAGGTACTGCGTGCCGAGGGCCGTGGCTCTATCCATGAGCCGGAAGCACTCGGCATTCGTATTGCCGAAGAGCTGCTGGATCAAGGCGCCGGCGATATCTTGGCAGAGGTTTACGGCCGCAACGTATGAGCCAGCCGGTACTGATTTGCCGCCCAGGGGAGCGGGGCGAAACGCTGGCGGATGCCCTGCGGGCAAGCGAAGGCTGGGTGGAGTCGCTTGACGTGATGCATCTGGAAGCGCTGCCTGAAGATGCTACGCAGCGCCAAGTCTGGTTGGATATTGATCAGTACCATAAGATAGTGGTGGTCAGCCCCTTTGCCGCTTACTGTTTAAGCGAGGCGCTGGATCGCTACTGGCCGCAGCTACCTATCGGTATTGATTACTATAGCGTTGGACGGGGCACTGCCAGCATACTGTTCGATCAGCTTGGGGTTCGGGTACGTATTCCTCCGCCCCAGCAGGGTGAAGACACCAGCGAAGCGCTGCTTTCGCTAGCGTCGCTTCGCCACCTAGCACATCAACGAGTGCTGCTGGTGGCAGGAGAAGGCGGCCGCACGCTGATCGCCGACACTCTAGCGGCACGCGGGGCCACTATTACCCGGCTGGCGGTCTATCGGCGGGTTTATCAGCCGCCTTCGCCAGCGATGCAAAAGCGCCTCGCCACAGGTGCCTACCGGGCGCTCATCGTCACCAGCGGCGAACTGCTTGAATATCTGGCAAAATGGTGTGGTCCAGCAGCGTTGAACCAACCGCTAATCGTTTCCAGTCACCGTTTAGCTACACTGGCCGGTAAACTGGGTTTTTGTGACCTCAAGGTGGCGTCGGGAGCAACGCCGGCTGCGCTGGTGGCCGCGTTGGATCGGTCCTGCAACCCATAGGGTGCCGATGTCGATCAAGGAACTTAATAAGGGCTAGCGACAGATGAGCAAACAACCAAACGAGCAGGAAGGCGTTAACAACACGTCTGCCGATGCATCCCAAGATAACGCGCAACCGAGCGATACTACGGCATCATCGGCGAAAAGCGAGTCGACTGCTGGCAGCGCCTCCTCCTCTTACGCGGCTAAGAACAGCCGCTCGCGCCGCCGCAACAAAAGTGGCTCAAGCGCTTCGACTACCAGCGCTTCAAATGCCAGTGCACCCACGTCCGGCACAGCAAGCACTGCGCAGGCCAACGCCCCAAAAGATACCAAAGCGACGGAAGCAGACACCAAGCCGACCGCCACAGCAACACCTGCAGCGTCCACCTCCTCGAAAAGCGGCAGTACATCCGCTACTAGAGGCCCAGGCAAGCCGACTCCGCCCTCCTCTACCGGTGGCGGCAGCAGCAAAGGTGGCGGCGTAGCCATTGCCCTGGTGATTATCCTGGCACTCGCCCTGGGCCTGATCACTTGGCAAGGCTGGCAGCGCCTGGATAGTCAGCAGCAGCGCCTGGACGAATTGGCCCAGCAAGCGCAAAACAGCGCTTCCCAGCAAGCGGTCAGCGAGCTTGAGTCACGGATCGAAGAGGGCGAAGCCGAACGAAGCCAAGCGCTGGAGAGTACCGTGAGCGAACTGCGCAGCGAGCTGGATAGCTATCGCAGCGACATCAACAGCACGCTGGACGAGGTGCTGACGCAGCTCTCACAAGAGCAGGACACCGACGAGCGCGATTGGCTTCACGCCGAAGCGGCCTACTTGCTGCGTTTGGCGAATCAGCGCCTGCAGCTGGAGGGTGATGTGGAAGGTGCCGCCGCTCTGCTGCGCACCGCCGATGCCCGTCTGGCCGATGCCGATAACCCGGCGCTAACGCCCGTGCGTCGTGAAATTGCCAACGAGCTCGCCGCGCTGGACGCCGTTCCTCAAGTGGACCGCACAGGCATTTACTTAGCTCTGAATGCCCAGCAAGAGCGCGTAGCGGGTCTGCGCCTATCTCAAGAGATCGAAGAGCGCGCCGTGACGTCGAGCATTGAGCAGCCGCCTACCGGAACTTTCCAGCGCCAGCTCGCCCGCTTCGGTGAAGAGCTAAAAGATCTCGTGGTGATTCGTCAGCACGATGAAGCGCTGGAAGCGTTGATCACGCCGGAGCAGGAGTCCTACCTGCGCCAGAGCCTGCGCCTGATTCTCGAGCAGTCTCAGCTAGCGCTGCTCAAAGAGGAGCCCGAGCTGTACGAAGCGAGCATCGACAAAGCCCTGGAGCTGCTGAACGGCTACTACGACACCGAGCGTGAAGAGACCCAGAGCGTCATAGCCCGCCTTCAAGAGCTGAAGCAGGCCGAAGTAAAGCCCGAGCTGCCGGATATCAGCGCCTC
Organism: Vreelandella sp. L-25; assembly: GCF_056857535.1. Lineage (NCBI taxonomy): Bacteria > Pseudomonadati > Pseudomonadota > Gammaproteobacteria > Oceanospirillales > Halomonadaceae > Vreelandella > Vreelandella sp. L-25. The sequence goes on along the minus strand of NZ_JBSXNH010000066.1, from coordinate 100,525 downwards.
ACAGCAAGCGCTGGCCAGCTTCATCGACAACCGTTTCGAGTCGCGTCGTCAGGATGGAGGTGATGCATGAGAAAACTCATCCTGCTGATCGTCGCGGGCCTTGCGGTTGGCGCGCTCTTTGGGCACCTGATGATGTCAGTGCCCGGTTACTGGCTGATTCGAGTGGGCGACACCTCGGTTCAAACCTCGTTCTGGTTTGGTCTGGTGCTGCTACTGGGTGCCTTTATTGTGCTGCACTTCGCGTTACGCCTGCTTACCGGCATTATTCGCCCGGTTGGTCGCTTCCGTACCTGGAACAGCCGCGCCCGTAACCGTCGCGCCATGAAACGCACCGTGCGTGGTTTGGTGGCACTCACCGAAGGCCGCTGGAAAAAAGCCGAGAAAACCTTGGTGCGCGCCGCCGACGACTCCAGCACACCGCTCGTTAACTACCTATCGGCCGCGCTGGCAGCCCACTATCAAGGCGACCACGAGAAGTCCCAGGAGCATCTGAATCAGGCCCAGCTGACCACCGACGGCGCGGATACCGCCGTTGGCCTGATGCAGGCGCAGCTGATGATTGACCGTCAGCAGCCGGAAGAGGCTCTGGCAATTCTCACTCGCCTGGATAAGCAGCTCACCAATCACCCGCAGGTACTGAAGCTTTTGAAGCAGGTACACCTGAGCGTCAACGACTGGGAAGGCCTGCGCCGCCTAATTCCACGTCTGGCCGCGCAGAAGCTGATTACCCAGCAAGAGCGCGAACAGCTGGAATTCAAAGCGTATCGCGAGCTGATCATCTTCGAAGCGAAGAACCCCACCAATATCGAACGGGTTCGCGGGCTGTGGGCGGATATGCCCGACTACCTGCGCGGCAATACCGAGCTGATCGTGCTCTATACCGAGGCACTGCTACATGCCAACGAAGAGCCGATTGCCGAGCGTCTGCTGAACCACTCGCTGGATAACCACTGGGACGCCCGCTTGGTCAAGCGCTACGGCCTGCTCAATGTCGATGCCGCTCGCCAGCTCGCCAAGGCCGAAAAGTGGCTACAAGAGCGCCCCAACGACCCCGAGCTGCTGCTCGCCTGTGGACGCCTGTCACTACGTGTTGGCCAGTGGGAAAAAGCGCTGGAATACTTTGAAGCCAGCCAGCGCCAGCGCCCCAATGGCGAAGTGTGTGCCGAGCTTGCTCGCCTCTACGCAAGCCTAGGCGAGCACAACAAGAGCCAGCTCTACTATCGCCACAGTGTTGATATGCTAGCCAAATCTCTGCCATCGCTGCCCCAACCCAGCGATGCCAGTGACAGCACGCAGAGCGATAAGAAAGCGGCGAAAAAGACGGCATAACCGCCTTCTGTAACGCAAAAAGGGTGCCCACGAGCACCCTTTTTTAATAACGCTTCACTACACGCTCTCGGCAGGCTTCTCTGGGGCCGCCGCCTGTAGCTCAGACGTACAGTGACCGCAGCGAACGGCCTTGATTGGCACCACCATAAAACAGTAAGGGCAGGGCTTTTCGGTCGGGTCTGCCGGTGCCACCGCCTCTTCGCGCTTTAAGCGGTTGATGGTACGCACCAGCAAAAACACCACGAACGCGACGATGGAGAAGCTCACCACCGCGTTGATAAACAGCCCCACGTTCAGCGTCACCGCCCCTGCCGCTTGAGCTTCTGCCAAGGTGGCATAGGGCGCTCCCGCCACGCCTTCCCGCAATACGACGAACAGATTCGAAAAATCGATCCCACCCACCAACAGGCCAATCAGCGGATTCATCACGTCTTTGACAAGGCTTTGCACGATCAGCGTAAATGCCCCGCCAATGATGATACCCACCGCCATATCAATCACATTGCCCTTAACGGCAAACTCGCGGAATTCCCGGAAAAATTTAGCCATACGCCTTTTAACCTCACCAAGCCAATGAAACGCCAAGGGCTAACGATACAAAGGAGTTATATTATTGATGGGAGGCAGCCATCACCGCCTCTAGCGCCGCTTTATATCCCTGCACGCCTAGGCCAGCAATCACGCCATCGGCCCGTAGCGAGACATAGGAGTGGTGGCGAAACGACTCGCGCTTATGCACGTTGGAGAGATGGACTTCGATGACCTGGCCATCAAAGGCGTTCAATGCATCGAGGATCGCTACCGAGGTATGAGTATAGGCCGCCGGATTGATAATGATGGCCTGCGTGCCATCTACCCTCGCTGCGTGAATGGCGTCGATGAGCGCACCTTCATGGTTACTTTGCAGGCAGGTGATCTCCCAGCCTGCCATTACCGCTTTTTCGCGCAGCAGGTTATTCACATCGTCGAGTGTGTCATAGCCATAAATCTCTGGCTGACGCGTGCCTAATAAGTTGAGATTAGGCCCATGTAACACCAATACTTTGCCCTGCTGCATAGCGCACTCCTTCGGTGATGTGGTTAGCCGTGTTGCATTTGTCGCCTCGTTCTAACACCTTCCCGCAAGCACCGCCAGCGCCTTGTCCAGTGATGCCTGCTGGCGCTGTGCATACAGCGCAATTTCATCAATCACGGAGGCCCCCAGGTCACGCTCGAATTGGGCTTGGTTGGCTTGGCTTGCGTATTCATCGCGCTGCTCGCCGCCCAGGTTCGACTGGAAGATGCCCGCCGCGCTAACCGGCAGAAAGTCCTCATAAATCATGGGCTGGCAAGTCAGCGCGCCTTGCTCGATGAGTGCGTCAAGGGTATCCGGGTTAATCTGCGCGGGTAGTGATGCAGTGGTACCCGGCACGGCGTGATAGTGGAAGAACGCCAGCCCTTCACGACGTAGCGTGGCGTGGTCGTCTGGGAATGCTTGGAACACTTCCGCCAGCTGCGCCTGATGAGCGCTGTTATCTTTAGCGGGAGGCAACTGCTGCGACTTGGCCAGCAGGCGGTCGTATAGCGCGCGTCCTTTTTGAGTGAGAGCAACCCCGCGCTGCTCGATTTCACCGAAGCGGGCGGTATGGTGTCCCGCCACGCTGTCGGCAAAGGTAATGGTCTCTTCCAGCGCTTTGAAACTGGTTTGGCGCAGTAGAATCGGGCAGCGGCGACGGGGCGGACCTTCGATCACCGCCTTAGGGTCGATGCCCACACTCGGCATCTGCTGCTGTACTGCATCGATATCCAAGGTGCGCGGGGTTAAATGGTTGATATGCGGGCCTCTAAAGCTCACCACGTCGGCAATCAACCGATGCTCTTGATGCAAACGGTCGTAGGTGGCGCGGTCGGCGGTGGCATCGTGGTGCCAGCGGAACGTATTGAGCGCGGCCTGCACGAATGCCTTGGCATCGGTCGCGTTTAGGCCACCCTGCTCTTCGCAGCGGGCGATTAGCGCCTGGGCCTCGGGGGTGACGATTTCACGGTGGGAGAGAATTTCCCGCGCCTGCTCGCGAAGCGCTGCGTTTTCGATGAGCTCTAGCCGCAGCAGCGAGGTAAAGACACGAAAGGGATTGCGCTTCAAGGCGTCATCATCCACCGGGCGAAACGCCGTGGAGTGCACCGGTACACCGGCAGCAGCCAGGTCGTAATACCCCACGGGATGCATGCCCATCACCGCAAACATACGCCGTAGCAGTGACAGCTCTTCAGGCAAACCAACGCGGATCGCTCCATGGCGCTCAACGCTAAGGCGCGCCAGTTCGTCTGACGCTTCGAGCGTATGTGCTAAGGCGGCATCCTCTGCCAGCACATCATGATTCACGCTCTCTACCAGCGAGAGCAACGTGCCATATTGCGGCACTTCCTGTTGATACATCGCCGACATCGCTTTGGAAAATTGATCGCGAATATCGTCGGCGCTTACATAAGCAGCATCCATGGGGCTTCCTGTTGGCCATCTTGTGAGTGTTATAACGATTACCATAGTAGCGCTGCAGCGACGGGGGAAATTGCATAAATTTGGCCGTTATCTTCATTAACACGCCTTGAGCCCCCGCCACAGCCCATGGTGTTACGGTTACACTAAGCCTTTCTGTTTCGACAATTCTACGTTTCGACAAAGGCCACCGCTTAGATGACTGCCTCACGCTCGCCTCTACCGCTCTATCTGGGCTTGCCCATGTGGGCCAATCAGGATTGGCAGGGCAGCCTCTACCCGCGCCAAGCCAAAACCGACCTGCTCAGTGATTACGCGGCAGTGTTTTCCAGCGTGGAGGGCAATACGACGTTTTACAGCGGTGCGCCCAAATCCGACACCATCGCTGCTTGGGCCCGCCAAGCCCCAGCGCACTTTCGCTTTTGCTTCAAACTGCCGGCGAGCGTGACGCATGACCAGCGCCTCGGCAGTTTAGCGTCTGCCTGGGAGTTTATAGAGGCAATGACGCCGCTCCATGACCGGCTTGGTCCAACCATGGTCCAACTACCGCGTGATTTCGGCCCCTCAGAGTTACCTAAACTCGAAGCATTGCTCGCCCACTGGCCAGCGTATCTGCCCTGCGCCGTGGAGGTGCGCCACCCTGTTTTTTTCCACAAGGGTGAGGAGGAGAAAGCCTTCAACCAATTGTTGATAACTTATGGCGCCAACCGTGTGATGCTCGATGTGCGCCCCGTCTTCTCGACCCCTGCCAATGGCCATGCAGGTCTCGCTCATGCCCAACAGGAAAAGCCGAAAGTCCCGTTACACGTGCTTTCCACAGCGGAGCTGCCGATTATTCGCTTCATTGGCCATATTGACAAAACCATTAATACTCGCTACTTCGCTCCGTGGATAGAGCGCCTAAAGCTGTGGATAAGTCAGGGGAAAACCCCTTTCTTATTTGTGCATACAGCGGATAACCGCGAGTCCCCCGAGATGGCTCGACACCTGTACCACACCCTTCAACAGCACATCGCACTGCCTGAGCTTGACCCCTTTGCCGATGAAAAGCAGAGCCAGCTGTTTTAAGCCGTCTTTTTAGATGAGCTGACTGGCATGCCCTACCATGATCGGATAAATTGCGCGTTCTTTCGGAAAAGTACGCTGGCAATTTCTCTATTTCCGAAAATCGGCGCAGCAAGCCGATAACGACTCATTACAATTGAACGTATAACACAGGTGATTTATGGCAAAACTTGCACATGCACAGTGGTCATCGCGTATGACCTTTGTGCTGGCCGCAGCGGGCTCAGCGGTTGGCTTAGGAAATATTTGGAAGTTCCCGTACATGGTGGGCGAAAGCGGCGGGGCTGCTTTCGTATTTGTTTATCTGCTTTGTATTGGGCTCATTGGCTTGCCCATTCTTGTTTCTGAGTGGCTTATCGGGCGGCGCGGCCAGAAGAATCCAGCAAGCACGATGTCTGAGCTGGCACGCCAAGCCAATAAATCCAGTATGTGGGCCGTGGTGGGTATTAGCGGCATTGTGGGGGCGTTTTTAATCCTGTCGTTCTATAGCGTGATCGGCGGCTGGTCGCTCTACTACACCCTTAACTCAGTAAGCGGCACCTTCAGCGGCCAAGACGCCGACGGCATCGGGGCGCTGTTTAACGGTATGCTCAGCAACCCCGGGCTACTCCTGCTTGGCCACTCTGCCTTTATGCTGTTGGTGATTGGTATTGTTGCCCGTGGTGTAACAAAAGGGCTGGAAGGCGCTGTACGCATCTTGATGCCGGTACTCGCGTTACTGCTGGTCGTGCTGATCGGTTATGGCATGTCGACCGGCCATTTCGGTGAAGCGCTGGCATATATGTTCAACCCGGACTGGAGCAAGCTAAGCGCAGAGACAGTCCTGGCCGCGTTAGGGCACGCCTTTTTCACCCTGTCGCTGGGTATGGGCATCATGATGGCGTATGGCTCTTACCTGGGCAAAGAGATCAACCTACTCCAAACCGCCCGCACAGTGATCATTATGGATACGGTGATCGCTCTCGGCGCAGGTCTTGCGATCTTCCCCATCGTGTTTGCGAACAACCTTGACCTAGCCTCAGGCCCTGGGCTGATCTTTGTTACGCTGCCCTTAGCATTTGGCAATATGGACGGTGGCTCTCTGCTGGGTTTGATGTTCTTCCTGCTACTCACTTTCGCAGCGCTGACCTCGGCCATTTCGCTGCTTGAGCCCGTGGTTGAGTTTATTGAAGAGCGCACGCCGCTGTCTCGCGTGATGGCGACCGTTGTTGCCGGGGTGGGCGCTTGGGCGCTGGGTATTGCCGCTCTGCTCTCCTTCAACGTGTGGAGCGAGCCGCTCATGTTCGGTATGGGCGTGTTCGACCTACTGGATACGCTGACCAGCAAAATCATGCTGCCGCTTACCGGCTTGGGTGCGATTCTCTTCGCTGCGTGGTGCTTAGAGCGCAAGAGTGTCGAGGCTGAGCTTGGGCTGTCAGCCACTGGCGTAAGCGTATGGAACATACTCGCACGCTTCGTCGCGCCCGCAGGTGTCATCGCCGTGTTCGTGGCCGGCTTGATCTAAGCCGTCACCGCCCCGCTAATCGGCGGGGCAGTCTCTTCGCACGCGGTTGTTAGTGCAGTTCGCTCTCTTGCGGTTCGTCATCGTCCGGCAAGGGAGCGATATCCCGCGACAATTTCTGAAACTCCCGATGCAGCTCAATCCCTCTGCGTGCCCTTAAGCTACGCTGGGCGGCGCTGCGCCGACGTTGGGCATGCTCATCGACCTCCATACTCATGAATATGTCGAGCAATTCGCTTTTTACCGAGGTCATTCGTTCGATGTTTCTCATAATCGACGCTCCTCCAGGTGAAGTTGCCTACGTCCACCTGCATCCGTGACGACTGATTTTTAAATGATGCAGTGCGGCACGTCACTTCTTACTATAACCTACTTGACAAAATGATGACGATTCTTGAAGAAAGGGGGTTAACGCCCTTTAAACGGCAGCCATTACGGGTGATTACCGCTGCCCTCTTCGCGTCACTCAGGCATACTGTGGCCACCTAGGCTGCATAAGCACGATCGAGAATTTAAGGAGCTGAACGTGAGCCGCGCCCTGTTCGATGAAATGAGACGCCGCATGGAGCATTTCCGTCGCTCCGAACAAAAGGTAGCGCGGTTCGTGCTGCGTAACCCCGATGAAGTGATCCATATGCGGATCGTGGACCTTGCCACCGAGGCGAAGGTGAGCGAGCCTACCGTGGTGCGCTTCTGCCGCGCCCTTGGCTGCAACGGTTTCCAGGACTTCAAGCTTCAGCTCGCCCAGATGCTGGCCAGCGGTAGTCAGTTCGCCCAGTTCTCGATGAACGATAGCGACTCGGTGGCGGAGTTCTCTCACAGCATTTTTGACTCCACCGTCGGCACACTGCTGTCGGTACGCGATCGGCTCGACAATGAAGCCTTGGGGCGAGCAGTGAATGCACTGGCCATGGCCAACCGGGTGGAGTTTTACGGCTTTGGTGCCTCTGGTGCCGTGGCGTTCGATGCCCAGCACAAGTTCTTCCGCCTGCAGATCTCGACCTCCGCCTACGCCGACCCTCACATGCAGAACATGTCGGCAGTGACACTGCAAGAGGGCGATGTGGTAGTGGCGATTTCACAAACCGGGCGCACCAAGGCGCTGGTGGCCAGCGTGCGCTTGGCCCGCGAAGCGGGCGCTACGGTGATTGGCCTGTGCCCCAGCGAGTCGCCGCTGGCCCATGAAGTGAGTCTACCGCTGTTTATCGATGTGCATGAAGATACCGAGATTTACACGCCGCTCAGCTCGCGCATCGCGCACTTGGTGCTGATCGACGTGCTGGCCGTTGGTGTCGCGAAAACCCGCGGCCCCAAACTCGCCGAGCAGCTTAAAGCGGTGAAAAAGAGCCTGACCACGCTGCGTTACCCAGACGACCACTAACGGCGGGCTAACGCGACGCACGCTGTATACCCAGCCAGTGGGCGGGCTGTGCTAAACTGACCGCCCATTTTTCGAACCGGCAGCGGCTTATATGGACGACGTCACGGCGATACTTGATCAGCTCAACCCCGCCCAACGGGAGGCCGTCAGTGCCCCCCAGGGCAACCTACTGGTACTGGCGGGGGCTGGCTCCGGTAAAACCCGCGTGCTGGTTCACCGCATTGCCTGGCTGATGCAGGCCGAGGGGCTGTCTCCTTATGCGCTGCTGGCGGTCACGTTTACCAACAAAGCGGCACGGGAAATGCGCACGCGCTTAGAAGCGCTGCTGGGTATTTCCATGCGCCACGTGTGGGTCGGCACCTTCCACTCCATTGCCCACCGGCTGCTACGCACCCACTGGCAAGACGCCCGCTTGCCCCAACACTTTCAAATCATTGACTCCGACGACCAGCTCCGGCTGATCAAACGGCTGCTCAAAGATTACTCGATCGATGACGAGCGCTTCCCGCCCCGCCAGGTGCAGGGGTTCATTTCTGGTTGCAAGGAAGAGGGCCTGCGACCCCATCAAGTGAACGTCAATGGCGATGCGTACCTCGCCCAGATGGTCGAGCTCTACGAGCGCTACCAGTTCACCTGCGAGCGAGGCGGGCTGGTGGATTTCGGTGAGCTGCTGCTGCGCAGCCTGGAGCTTCTGCGCGACAACCCGCCGCTGCTGAACCACTATCGCGAGCGCTTTGGCCATGTGCTGGTAGACGAGTTTCAGGATACCAACACCCTTCAGTACGCCTGGCTGAAACTGCTCACCGGCCAGCAAACGCCGATGACCGCCGTGGGCGATGATGACCAGTCCATTTACGGCTGGCGGGGTGCCAAGGTCGAGAACATTCGCCGCTTCGAAGAAGAGTTTCCCAACACCCATACCGTGCGCCTAGAGCAGAACTATCGCTCTACCAGCGCGATTCTGGAAGCGGCCAATACGCTGATCAGCCATAACAGCGAGCGGTTAGGCAAAAACCTCTGGACCGATGGTATCAAGGGCGAGCCGATCTCGGTGTATGCCGGGTTCAACGACCTGGAAGAAGCCCGCTACATCGTCGACACCATCAAAGAGAAAATCGAGGAGGGCTTCAACCGTCGTGATGTGGCCATTCTTTACCGCTCTAACGCCCAGTCGCGACTGCTGGAAGAGACGCTGATTCGCCAAGGGATGCCCTACCGCATCTACGGCGGCCACCGCTTTTATGAGCGACTGGAGATCAAAAACGCCCTGGCCTACCTTCGCCTGCTGCTCAACCGGGACGACGACGCCTCCCTTGAACGCGTCATCAACGTGCCCACCCGAGGCATTGGCACCCGCACGGTGGAAATTGTTCGCCACCGCGCACGAGAACAGGGCGTTTCGCTCTGGCAGGCGCTCCACGACGCGATTCAGGATGGCACCTTAAGAGGCCGGGCGGGCAACGCCGTGCAGGCCTTCGCCAACCTAATCGAGCAGCTCGATAACGACGCCGCCGGGCTGCCTCTGCATGAGATCATCGACCATGTCACCGCGCACACCGGGTTGATCGAGCACCATAAAAGCGAGCGTGGTGAGAAAGGCCAGGCGCGGGTCGAAAACTTGGAAGAGCTGGTCACCGCTGCCCGCGCCTTCACCCATGGCGACGCCTTCGAGACCCCGGAAGCCGGAGAAGGCATGGCCGCGCTGGAAGCCTTCCTTTCGGAAGCCGCCCTCAACGCAGGCGACCATGAAGCCGAGGAGTTCGAGGACAGCGTGCAGCTGATGACGCTGCACTCGGCGAAAGGGCTAGAGTTTCCCGTGGTGTTTATCGCCGGTGTGGAGGAGGGGCTGTTCCCGCATAAGATGTCGGTGGAGGAGCCGGGGCGGCTCGAGGAGGAGCGTAGGCTTTGCTATGTAGGCGTTACCCGCGCCATGCAGAAGCTCTACCTGACCCACGCAGAAACCCGACGCCTGCACGGCAAAGAGGTGTTTCCACGCCCTTCGCGCTTTCTGCGCGAACTGCCGCCCCACCTGCTGGAAGAAGTGCGCCTAAGGGGCCATATCTCCCGCCCGGTAACCGCATCGCGGCAAAGCTTCGCCCAAACCAGTATCGAGAGCGACGGCGAGCTACCTGCGCTGCATGTCGGCCAGCGGGTCGAGCACCCGGTATTTGGTGAGGGGATTATTCTCAACGCCGAGGGCGAAGGTGCCCGTGCTCGCGTGCAGGTAAGCTTCGACGGTAACGGCGTGAAGTGGCTCGTGCTCGGGTTTGCCAAGCTTACGCCGCTTTAAAACCTATCGCCGTTTTAAAGCCTAAAAAGGGCAAGGGAAGACAGACACTTGCCCTATAAAAGCTGCTTAGCGCATACTGACGGGCGGACACTGCGCTCACTGCGCTTATAAAAAACAGCCTATAATTTCGGAGTCATGCCCGCCATGCAACGCCGCCAATTTTTGAAAACCGCCGGCCTGGGTGCCGCCGGTGTCGCTGCTGCCCCCTTTGTTTCTACCGCCAGCGCTAACGAAACCTACACCTGGGATATGGTGACCTCCTGGCCGAAAAACTTCCCCGCCCTGGGTACCGGTGCTAACGACTTTGCTCGTCGTGTGGAACAGCTCTCTAACGGCCGCATGCGCATTCGCGTTCACGGTGCAGGCGAGCTGGTACCGGCACTGGAAGTCTTTGATGCCGTCGCCGCTGGCACGGCTGAAATGGGTCACTCCGCGTCTTACTACTGGCGCGGTAAAGTCGCGGCTTCCCAGTTCTTCACCGCCGTGCCATTTGGCATGACCACCACTGAAATGAACGCCTGGCTGTACCACGGCGGTGGTCAAGAACTGTGGGATGAGATCTACGCCAACCACAACCTGAAGCCGTTTGCCGTGGGTAACACCGGCACACAGATGGCGGGCTGGTTCAAAAAAGAGATCAACTCCCTCGACGATATGCAGGGCCTGAAGCTGCGCTTGCCGGGTCTCGCCGGTGAAGCCATGAACGGCATCGGTGTGAGCACCGTGAACATGGCCGGTTCTGAGATCTTCACCTCGCTGCAAACCGGTGCGCTAGACGCCGCTGACTGGGTGGGTCCGTATAACGACCTGGCCTTTGGCCTGCACCAAGTGGCAGACTACTACTACACGTCAGTGTGGAACGAGCCCTCTGCCGTCCTTGAAGGCACCATCAACCTGGATGCGTGGAATGCACTGCCGGAAGACCTGCAGGACGTGATCCGCGAAGCGGCACGCGCTTCTAACCTAGCGATGATCAGCGAGCTTGCCTACCGCAACGCCCAGGCCCTGGAAACGCTGGTGGAAGAGCACGGTGTGCAGCTGCGCACCTTCCCGGAAGACGTGATGGCCGCGCTGTACGAGTCGTCTAAAGAGGCCATTCAGCGTCAGGTAGATAGCGACGAAGAGTCTCGCCGCGTTTACGAATCCTACTCGGCATTCCAGAAAGTGGTGCGCCCGTTTAGCGATGCGGGTGAGTACGCTTACCTGAAGAGCCGCGACAACGTAGGTGCATAACCTGTTCTCGGCTAATGACACTCGGCTAATGACAAAAGGGCGCCTCGGCGCCCTTTTTGCTGCTTTGTAGATAGAACAAGTGACAGAAAGCTTAGCCGTGTACGGCGCGAATACGCCCATTGTCGTCCAGCGCCACCATCACAAAGCGTGCTTCGGTGACTTTCTGGCGCTCTTCAATATGGCGGCCGTGGGGCGGGCGCACCCATACCTCTACATCAATTTTGATGGAGCTGTGGCCAATGTCTTGCACTTGAGTATACACGCTCACCATAGAGCCCACCCGCACAGGGCTGAGAAAGTCCATCGCCTCAATGGCCACCGTGGCAGTGCGCCCGCCGGCTTCGCGCCCGGCGGCCAACTCCGCCGCTTGATCCATCTGATTCACCAGCCAGCCGCCAGGAATATCGCCATAGAGATTGGTATCTTGTCGAGAAGCCAGTAACTTTAAGGTGAGCTGCCCTTTTGGGGCGGGTACATCGTCCAAGTCGGTGTCCAGCGGTGTCATAAGGTGGTCGCTTTGTAAGGTTATTGTTGTGATGTTACTCGGTGATACGGATGAGTGTCGTGTTGCTGCATCGCAACAGGCTGGCGATAGATAGTTAATCATAAGAGGGGTGACGTTTGAAGGGCAATGGTTTGAAGCGCTATCGCTTGAGGTTTAACCAACACTACCGCCTCTGGTTGGCAGGCGGGCTGCTATTTTTTTGCGCCTGCGCTTGGGGGCAACCAAGCCCTGTTGGGGGCACTTTAGGGGCGGTTGGCTCCGACACCATGGCGGGGCTAATGCTACGCTGGGGGGAAGCGTTACATCACCGCTACCCTGATATTACGCTGCAGTTTCAAGCAGGCGGTTCCGCCAGCGCACCGACCGCCTTGGTAGCGGGCACAACGCGCTTTGGGCCGATGTCGCGCCCGATAACCGAGCGCGAGCGCCAGCAGTTTATCGAACGTTACGGCTACCCCCCTCACGAGCTGAGCGTCGCTCGGGATGCCCTGTTGCTGGTGGTTCACCGTCATAACCCACTGGCATCGCTAACCCGCAAGCAGGCCGATGCCATCTTTTCCACATCGCTGGACTGCGGAGGACCCCAACCCATTCGCCGCTGGGAAGACCTGCTGCCCGCAGATCAGTGGCCCTATGGAAAAATTGCCCTGCACGGCCGAAATTTAGCCTCGGGCACCCATAGGCTATTTCAGGAACAGGCGCTATGTAACGGCCAGTTTCGCCGCGATATTAGCGAACACCCCGGCTCTTCAGCGGTGATTGCCGCCGTAGGCGAATCTCCCAACGCCATGGGCTATGCGGGCTATAACCACTTAAATCCCATGGTACGCGCGCTACCGCTGATCAACGATAAAGGCACTGCCATTACCCCCAGCGTGGCGACAATTCAGGACGATACCTACCCGCTCTCGCGGGATCTCTACCTTTACGTTAACCTGCCGCCCGGTGAGAGACTGCCGCCCGCCGAGCAGGCGTTTCTTGAACTGATTTTCTCGGATGAAGGGCAACAAATTGTACAAGCCGCTGGCTTTGTGCCTCTGCCTCAGACCCAGCGCTCACCTCTACTGCTTGGCGACTAAACTGTCACTTAACTGTCATAAACATGACGTAGGGTATAAAGCTTCGGCTATGTACGTACTTTTTGCTACGGCACTCGTTTCTTTATGATGTCGACATGACTCCTCCACGGCTTCCTTTTTTGCGTCAGCCGCTGCGCCTTATCCACGACCGTATTGCGACCGGGCTAATCACCGCCGGTGGTATTGGTGTTCTGTTGGCTATCCTCGCCATTGGCGTGTTCCTTATTTGGGAAACACTGCCGCTGCTGGCGTTTGGTGACGCGTTTTCGCTCAGCACCTTATCACCGCTTGCCTGGGGTACTCTTAAAGCAGCCCTCGCCGCGATGCTGTTTGCCACGCCTATTGCGCTGGGTGCGGCCATGTATTCGGCGCTGTTTATGTCGACACGACTGCGCAGCCGGGTAAAACCTATTCTTGAGCTGATGGAAGCCATCCCCGGCGTGGTGGTGGGCTTTATTGCCGGGCTACTGCTAGCGCCGTGGGTAGAGCGTCACTTAGCCAGCACTTTGCTAGTGATCGTTTGGCTACCGCTTAGCGCCGCATTGGCAGGCGGGCTCTGGTATCTCGCCAACGCCCGCCTGCGCCAGTGGCTGCCGCTCTCTTGGGCAGGCGTCTGGCTGATGCCGTGGCTGGCCATCATGGTCACGCTGGCCTTATGGCTATCTCCGCTGATGGAGCAAGCGTGGTTCGGCGGCGATCTTCGCCGCCTGCTCGACCAACAGTACGGGCTGGACTACGCCACTCGCAACGCGCTAATTGTGGGGATTGCCATGGGGTTTGCGGTGATTCCCAGCATCTACTCGCTGGCAGAAGACGCCCTTGCCGATGTGCCCGCAAGTTTAATGGAGGGTGCCCAAGCACTGGGGGCCAGCCGCTGGCAGGCGCTGTGGAAGGTGGCGCTCCCCACAGCAGGGCCAGGGGTCTTTTCAGCGGTCATGATTGGTGCCGGGCGCGCCGTGGGCGAAACCATGATTGTGTTAATGGCCAGCGGCAACACCGCTCTCTTTAGCGCCAGCCCCTTTGAAGGGCTACGCTCGCTTTCTGCGTCTATTGCGATTGAGCTGCCGGAAGCTTCTCCCGGAGGCCTTACGTACCATCTACTAATTTTTGCCGCGCTATCCTTGTTTATCTTCACCTTTTTAGTCAATACGTTAGCGGAAGTGGTGCGTCAACGTCTGCGGCGGCGCTATCAGCGTTTAGGAGGTAAACTCTAATGCGCTGGTCATTTCGCCCATCTCGTATCAGCGCTATGGGTAGTCTGCTGTGGCCCTGGTTGTGCGCCGCTAGCGTTGCCTTGTCGCTGCTGATGCTCGCCACGCTGCTCACCCTGCTCGCCACGCGCGGACTTGGCCACTTTTGGCCCGCCGCGCTGGAAGAGGCCACCCTTCACTCAGGCGAAACGGTCATCGGCCAGCCGGTGCGAGAAACCCCTCTGCCTAACACAGCGGGCATAGAGCGGCTCTACTTTACCGGCAACCGAGATATCGACGGCGCAAGCTGGCGCTGGGTGGCCCTGGACGATATCGACACCGTCGCCGTGCCCGACGACCTCATCCGGTTAGAGCGCTCCCCCTGGGGCGACTTTATTGGCCGCCTGGAGGCCGTAGAGAGCGAAGGTCAGCATTTTGAGGATGACGCCGCCTGGGCGTTTGTCGCTCGAGCCCTGACACTGCCCGACAGCCAGCGCCCTAACGCACAACTCCAACTGACCGCCGCCAATGGGCACACCATTACCCAGCCGCTGTCGGGCGTCACGCTTTTTCAAGCGCCCAACGCCATGTCCTGGGGGCAGAAAGTCGTCGTCTGGAGTGAGCGCATTTGGCAATTCCTCAGCGAAGGCCCGCGTGCAGCCAATACCGGTGGCGGCGTTTGGCCCGCTATTTTCGGGACGGTGCTGATGGTGATCCTGATGTCGGTCATCGTGACACCGTTTGGCGTGCTGGCCGCCATTTATCTGAATGAAATCGCGCACCAGAACCGCCTAACCCGCTTAGTGCGCATCGGCGTGCGCAATCTCGCAGGGGTACCCTCAATTGTATACGGGGTATTTGGCTTAGGAGTGTTTGTTTACGGCATCGGTGGCTCCATCGACAGCTGGTTTTTTGAGGATGCGCTGCCCTCGCCCACCTTTGGAACCGGCGGCCTGCTCTGGGCATCGTTGACTCTGGCGCTGCTAACGCTGCCGGTCGTCATCGTAGCCACCGAAGAGGGGCTAGCGCGTATTCCCGACGCCCAGCGGGAAGGTGCAGTGGCGCTGGGTGCCACCCGTTTGGAGATGCTGACCCGCGTGGTACTGCCCATGGCCACCCCCGCGATGCTCACCGGTGTGATTTTGGCGGTAGCTCGAGCCGCAGGGGAAGTCGCCCCGCTGATGCTGGTGGGCGTGGCAAAACTGGCCCCGCAAATGCCCGTCGATGGCGAATTTCCCTATCTGCATCTAGAGCGCAAGTTTATGCACCTCGGCTATCATTTATTTGATACCGCTTTTCACGGTGAAGATGTCCAAGCCGCTATCCCACTGGTGTTTGCCACCGCTCTGCTGTTAGTGCTGATTGTGCTGGTGCTTAATCTAACTGCCATATTTCTGCGTCATTATTTAAGGCGTCAACGAGGGAACGAATGCTAGCGTTATCGTCCGCCAACCCAACTCAAGCACCGGTAACTCGATTTTCAGCCGAGACCTGCTGTTTGAGCATCAACCAGTTTCACCTCGCTTATGCGGGGAAAACGGCGTTGCGCGACCTAACGCTTGACGTGCCTCGCCATCGAGTCACCGCTTTCATCGGCCCGTCGGGCTGTGGCAAATCTACTTTGCTGCGTGCGATTAATCGGCTGCATGACCTGAATGAGTCGGTGACGCACCATGGGCAAATCCAGTTAGAAGATCAGGACATCCACGCCCCGCAGATGAACGTTACCGAGCTGCGACGCCGTGTGGGCATGGTGTTTCAAACGCCCAACCCGTTTCCGATGTCGATCTATGAAAACGTGGCGTTTGGGCTGCGCCTGCAGAGGCGCCTGCCTAAGCGCAAACGCGACGATATTATCGAGTGGGCGCTCACCTCAGCCGCCCTGTGGGATGAGGTGAAAGATCGCCTGCACCGTTCCGCGTGGCAGTTATCCGGTGGGCAGCAGCAGCGCTTAGTGATTGCCCGCACGCTGGCCGTACAGCCCGATGTATTGCTATTGGATGAGCCGGCCTCGGCGCTCGACCCTATTTCTACGCTTAAAATTGAAGAGCTAATTCGTAACCTGAAATCCCAGCTCACGCTGGTACTGGTTACCCACAATATGCAGCAAGCCGCACGGGTATCCGACTACACGGCTTTTTTGCAGCAAGGTGAACTCGTTGAATACGGGCCAACGGATCAAGTGTTCACCAACCCGCGTTTACAACGCACTGAAAACTACATTACCGGCCGCATGACCTAGGCCCAACCGACGTTACGTCAGGAGTGCTCAATGGATATTACGAGCGATAGCCACAGCCAGCATATCTCTCGCCAGTTCAACCAGGAGCTGGAAGAGCTGAAAACCCACCTGATGGCCATGGGCGGTCTGGTGGAAAAACAGGTACAAGACGCCGTTCACGCCCTGTTGGAAGGCGACAGCCGTCTGGCCGAAAAAGTGCGTGACAACGACCGCCAAGTGAACGACCTGCAACTGCAGATTGATGATGAGTGTACTCGCGTCCTGGCCCGTCGCCAGCCGGCTGCCTCGGACCTTCGTCTGGTGCTGGCCGTTATTCGTGCCACCTCAGACCTTGAGCGGATTGGCGATGAGGCGAGCAAAATTGCCCGCAACGCCCTACTGCTGAGTGAAAACAGCGGCGGCATTCGTGGCCTGGTCGAAGTGCGTCACATCAGTGAACACGTGCGTAAAATGCTGCGCGATGCACTGACGGCTTTTGCCCGCTTCGATACCGAACTTGCCATGCAGGTTGTGCGTGAAGATGAGTCGGTGGATGACGAATACGGCAGCGCCATGCGCTCTCTAATGACCTTTATGATGGAAGACTCCCGCTCTATTAGCTCCGTCCTCAGCATCATGTGGGTACTGCGGGCACTAGAGCGTGTGGGCGACCACGCCAATAACCTGGCAGAGTACGTGGTCTACCTGGTGAAGGGCCTGGATATTCGCCACAGCGACCCCGACACCTTAGAGCAGAAGGTGCTTAAAAAGTCTTGACCTAGCAGGTAATTCCTCCTGCAATACGCCCAGATGACACATCTGGGCGTTTTTATTTAAGGAGCAAGCATGGTGGATGCAATAACGGCGCTGAGCCAAGGCACACGTTTGGTGTACCAAAAAGGGCTGCGGCGCTACATTTTCCTGCCGATCCTGGTCAACCTCATCGTGTATGCCAGCATGCTAAGCTTGGTGCTCAACCGCTTTGATAGCTGGCTCGACAGTGCCATGACCATGGTCCCCAGCTGGTTGGAGTGGCTCTCTTGGCTTATCTGGCCGCTCTTCTTCGTTAGCCTCTTGGTGGTGATCTTTTTTACCTTCACCCTGGTGACACATCTGATTGCCGCGCCGTTTTACGGCTTTTTAGCCGCTAAAGTCGAGCGTCAGGCTACAGGACGGGAACCGTTGGATGATCGCGGGCTAGCTAAAACGGCCATCGATGCACTGGGTCGCGAACTGGTCAAGCTGGGCTATATTCTGCCGCGCATGGCGGCGCTGTTTATTCTCAGCTGGATACCGGGCCTCAATCTGTTGGCACCGATCTTGTGGGCACTGTTTTCCGCCTGGGTGATGGCCATCACTTACCTTGATTACCCGATGGATAACAACAAGGTCACGTTTCGCGATATGCGCAGCCGTCTTTCGCGCCGCTGGTGGCCTAGCCTCACCTACGGCGGGCTGATCATGCTGGTCACCTGGATCCCGCTTGCCAATCTGTTTTTAATTCCTGGCGCCGTAGCGGGGGCGGTGCTGATGTGGGATGGTCACTACCGTGACACCCAAGATGTTGTCGCACGTCGTTAGAACACGCAGCCATACGCAAAAAACCCCGTCGGAGCGGGGTTTTTTGTGGAATTAATATCAACGCTTACCAACGAAGATCATCACCTTCATCACGGTTCAGCTCGCTAGCATCATAGCCAGCTTTACTGGTAGCCACGTTGTTGGAATCGCTGACGCTGCTTGAAGTGGAGTAGTCCAGCGTATCGCCTTCATTACGGGTCAAGTCACTAGCAGAGTACTGAGCCGGGCCTGACGTATTGTGCGAGTTAGGCTGCATCACATCGTGTCCTGCAGAGCGGTCTTTGTTGAGTTCAATGGATGTTTGGGCAAATGCCATCGGACTTGCTACCAAACCAAAAGCAACACCTAACACTGCAGCTTTTTTAGCTAACTCTTTGTCTTTGAAAAACATAAATTACTACTCCTTTAACATTGAGCCAGTCGACGTAGGGTGGAAACCAATTAAGCGACTACGACTAATGGCTAACTTTACATCTTGTCAAGGCATCCAGAATGCCAAAAATACCACATAAATTAAATATCTGTTAAAAAACATAAACTTATTCACTTTCAATTGCGCGCAATATAAAGCTGCAAAATCATTACCCATACAAATATACTGTATAATAATGGCACATGCGTCGGATAAGTGACGCAAATTGACTCACTTGCCTTGCTGCCCAACCGCTTCATTATCCCCGCCAAGAGGGCAGCCATGCCATTCGCTGGGGTTTATGTGTTAGGCATAAAAAATTAGACCCCGCAGGGCGGGGTCTTGAGAACTCTTACTTTTACACGATACTTACATCTGGCTTCCAATCCTTTTGCGGGGATCCAACCTTGGAATTTACCCTGACCAGTGTATTGATCGCTTTTGATTCACTCCTTGAATCATTGAGAATCCTTGCGATGAGACATCCTTGCCTCTCTAGTTGCTCACTCCTTAAGCGTAAGAGTTTTTTACAGCTTTGCAAAGAAATATTACTCGTTACATACCACTATTTTCTTCTGGGAGTTCTTCGGTGCTGTCATAGGTAGCATCCGAGTCATCACTCATGGAGTTTGGTTCCATGTCGCTGGCGTTATCACCCTCGTCATGGGTTAAATCTGTCTTGTCATGATCAGACGGCATAGCTGAGTCATTAGACTGAGCTTCGACCGGCTGCTCATCTGGAGAAATGTTGTCTGCCGGATCTGCAGGCTCTTGAGCAAATGTCAGTGGGCTTGCTACCAGACCAAACGCTACACCTAAAATACCAGCTTTCTTGAGTAGTTCCTTGGACATCATATTCCGCCTCCTCGATCGCTGTGAAATACCGCTATTTAAGGAAGAGTGACATCTTGTCTTACCAGTTCCTGCAGTAATCTTCCTTGACAAGTATGTAGCAGCCTATATGCCAAAAACTCTCAATAGAAATAAAATCTATTTATATACAGACACTTATAAAAACAACCACTATGCCGATTAACCCTCTAGCACTGGCTTAAGTAGATGATTAGTTGGCTACATATGACACATGCGCGGTGTTTGACCATGATTGCATGCCAATATGGCACACTTATATATAAGTTATGCAAGCCAAGACGGAGAGTGGTATGACACAGTGTTAGCTGTTAACGACACGGGAGGGTGGGAAAACACAGCGGAACAACGCCCCCTCACCGGGTAACGACTCCACTTGAAGCTGTGCATCATGGCGCAGTAGAACGTGTTTAACAATGGCAAGGCCAAGACCAGTACCGCCAGTGGCGGTACTGCGGCCCTTATCAACGCGGTAGAAGCGTTCGGTGAGACGCGGAATATGCACCGGATCGATCCCTTCACCGTCGTCGTCCACTTCAATGCAGGCACTGCCATTGGACAGAGCCACCCAGCGGAGCGTGATTTGACTTCCCTCCGGCGTATAGCGCACTGCGTTGAATGCTAGGTTTGAGATGGCGCTGCGTAGTTCTTGCTCGCTGCCCACCAGGCGCGCCTCGCACTCCAACGCCACCTGAACGCTATGCTGCTGGTTCGAGAGCGCCAGCGCATCCCGGCGAATGCTCTCAAGCATCGACCCAACCTCAAGCGGCTGATGATCTTCGCCTCCTCGGTCAATCTCCAGGCGTGACAAAAGCAGTAGATCATTCACCAAGCTCTGCATACGCTTGGTCTGCTCTTCCATCTGACCAATGCCTTTACTCAGGCGCGGTGGCAGCATCTCTTTAAGATCGCCGTAGGTTTCCAGATAGCCGGAAAGAACGGTGAGTGGGGTGCGCAGCTCATGGGAAACGTTAGCGACGAAGTCGCGGCGCATCTGCTCTAGGCGATGCAAGCGGGTAATATCCCGCGCCATAACCAAGCGCTCGTCATCACCATAGAGCGTGATTTGATACTGCAGAATGCGACGCTCATCAATGGGCGAGGTGAGCGTGAGCGGCTCGCTGTACTCACGGGCATTAAAGTAGCTGATGAAACGCGGGTCGCGCAGCAGGTTAGTAATGTGCTGACCGCGGTCATGGGCGGTTTGCAGGCCTAGCATGTCGGTGGCGGCACTGTTCCACCACTCTAAATCACCGTGGCGATCCAGCATCACGACGCTATCACGCATCGCTTCCGAGGATTCTTGAATACGCGCGAGGGTTGCTCGCAACCGGCTTTGGGTAATGCGTTGGCTTTTTTGGTAACGGTAAAGGCGATCGAATAGCTCGCCCCACATGCCAGTTGCCGCAGGAGGCTCATCGTGCGGGTTGAGCGTTAGCCACTTGAACAGCGCCCTAAGCTGGCGGAGTTGATACACCAAACAGAGCGTTAGACCCGCAGCTAACCCGAAACCGGGGTAACCTAGCAGCCATCCCAGGCACATCCCTAGGAAAGCCAGCCAGATAATTCGCCACAGCTCACGGCTCCACAAACGCACGATTACACCCGAGCAGAGAAACGATACCCAGTGCCACGCACTGTTTGAATCAGATTCTGATGTGCTTCACCTAGTGCTTTGCGCAACCGGCGAATATGCACATCCACCGTGCGCTCTTCTACATACACATTACCGCCCCACACCTGATCAAGCAGCTGGCTACGGGTATAGGCGCGCTCTTGGTGAGTCATAAAGAATTGCAGTAAGCGGTACTCGGTAGGGCCCATCTCCAGCGCTTTGCCATGGGCGCTGACGCGATGGCTCACAGGGTCCAGCAGCAATCCATTGATTTCGATGGGGTCTTCCACACCGCGCGGGGTCGCCCGGCGCAGCACGGCTTTAAGACGAGCCACCAACTCGCGGGGGGAAAACGGCTTGGTGATGTAGTCATCCGCCCCCGCCTCCAGGCCCTGAATTTTATTATCCTCTTCGCCTTTGGCGGTCAGCATAATAATTGGCAGCTCAGCGGTGGCCTCTTCGCGCTTGAGACGACGGGCCAGCTCGATGCCGCTGGTGCCCGGCATCATCCAGTCCAGCAGCAGCAGGTCGGGCTGGTGGTCAACGACCATCGCATGGGCATCCTGGGCGTTGTCCGCTTCAAGCACGCGATAGTCAGCCATTTCCAGCGCCACAGCGATCATCTCGCGAATGGGTGCCTCGTCATCGACAATCAGTACGGTCTTGGCGGTCATCCAGGGCCTCACGGTGTTCTATGAAAACTCGTTTATACAAAACAGTTCAATGACATGTCTGTGACGATGACACCATGACTTAATGACAATTCTATGACACCCAGCATAATTAGCCAGCTGCAGGCCACCAGCTCAGAACAATTCCGGCAAATACCAAGAGCCCTGACCAGTGGTTATTCAGAAACGCCTGGAAGCAGCGGTCGCGGTCACAGTGAAAAATTAACCGCTGCTGATGAGCAAACGTCGCTGCCATGCCTACCAAGCCCAGCCAGAAAAAACCGCCTAACCCAACCCGCAACCCCACCCAGGTAAGCAACGCCAGCGTAGCAAGCTGCAGCAGGCCAATGATGAAACGGTCGGCGCTGCCAAACAGCACCGCGGTGGATTTAATGCCGATTTTCAGATCATCGTCACGATCCACCATGGCGTATTGGGTATCGTAAGCCACCGTCCACAGCAGGTTAGCGCTAAATAGCAGCCAGCCTTCCAGCGGCACATGCCCCAGTACCGCGCCAAACGCCATTGGGATCGCCCAGGAGAAAGCCGCCCCGAGCACCACCTGGGGAAAGTGTGTGTAGCGTTTCATAAACGGATAAATAAATGCCAGCAGCACACCCCCAAGCGAGAGCAGCACGGTAAACCAGTTGGTCAGCAGCACTAAAATAAAGGCGGCGGCCACCAGCGCCACAAATAGCAGCTGCGCTTCGGTTTCGCTGATCCGACCGGTGGCCAGTGGCCGCTGCTTGGTACGCTTTACATGGCCATCGAAGTGGCGGTCGGCGTAGTCGTTCACCACGCAGCCTGCGGCGCGCATCACATATACCCCGGCAATAAAAATCAGCAGTACATCGCGGCCTGGCACGCCCTCTGACGCGACCCACAGCGCCCACAGCGTTGGCCACATCAGCAGCCAAGTGCCAATGGGTCGGTCCAAGCGCATTAACTGTAAGAAATCTGCCAAACGGGCCCACCCGGTCGGGCGCAACAGAGAACGGTCCATGCTCATGCTTACCTCGTCAAAAAAGCTGCTGCGTTAGCCTAGCGCGACGGAAGGCCCAGCGCATCCGCCATGGTAGATAAAAAATACTCCTGAACCAGTAACGAAAGCCCACCATGTTCAAAGACAGAGCGCCGCCCCCATAAGCTATTGGCCGATAGCCCCGGCTGCTGGTGGGTAAAACGTGGCGGCGTCGCCGTGGCTTCCAGCGGCCCACGAACCAAATCGGGCTGCTGAAATAGCCAACTGCCTAACGAGCGTTCGCCCAACTTCCCTAGCCCTTTTCCCTGTAGCTGGTGAAGCGGGGCCACCGAACGCGCTACCACCCACGGCGTTTCATCAACACACAGCGCCACCTCGCGCAGCCACGCGTAGCGGCGTGGCGCGATGCCTAGGGCCAAGGCTTCATCGCGCTGGGGCAGGCCAATGGTTTGGCGCAGCAAGCGCACCCGAAACGCTCCCGGCTCGCCTGCTGCTATGAGGCGCGCGGTTAAGGAATCCGTGGACGCTACCCACTGCCACCAAGGCGCACTCATGGCTGGCTGAGTGGCTGCCACGGGCAGCCACTGAGGGAAGAGCGAAAACGCAGGTGTGGATAACACAGGGGCGGTCACCTAAGCCTCCAAGGCGGTCAATTCAGAGCGGGCTAGTGTAACATGGTGGCTTTACAGGCTTTTGTTCCACCGACGTTTGGTGACGGTATGCCCGACTCACACACGACATCTTCCAGAACACCTCACCACCACGCCGCACTGGTGATTGTGGGCACCGGCATGGCAGGCGTTGGCCTGGCCCGCGCGCTGCGCCGTCAGGGAGATACGCGCACAATCACGCTGGTCAGCGCTGACAGCGGTGATGATTACAGCAAACCGCTGCTGTCGACAGGCTTCGCCAAGCGCTTGAGCCCTGACAAGCTCGCCCAGCGCAACGCTGAAGCGCTCGCCGATGAATTAAACGCACATATCGTTACCCACACCCACGTCACGCAACTGGATGTGGATAACCACGTGCTGCAACTCAGCAGCGGAACAACGCTTGGCTACGATGAGCTAGTGCTCGCCACCGGCGCGGCCCCTCGCACGCCGTTTCGCATACCGAGCGAGCTGGCCGAGCGCTGTTTTACCGTCAACGACTTGGATGACTACCGCCGCCTACACGGAGCACTCAACCAGCCTACTCGCGTCGCGATTATTGGCGCCGGATTAGTCGGCTGTGAATTCGCCAACGACCTGCACGCAGGTGGGCACCAAGTCACCGTGATTGCGCCAGAGAGCGCCCCTCTACCACGCCTACTCCCTGAGCGGCTGGGTAGTACACTGGCCAATGCGTTTCAAGAGGCTGGTATTCATTTAGCGCTTGGACGCACCTTAGAGACATTATCCCAAGATGCAGACAACGCTTTGACGCTGCAACTCGACAATGGCGAGCGCCATACGGTAGATATCATCCTATTCGCGACCGGTTTGGCACCTCGCACGCAGCTTGCTGAAGCGGCAGGGCTGAGTGTTAGCCCCAGCGGCATTCAGGTTGACCGGCAGCTACGCACCAACCAGCCGCATATTTATGCGTTGGGCGATGCCGCGTGTATTGATGGGGTGAACGCCATGTATGTGCAGCCGCTGCAAGCAAGCGTCAAAGCCCTGGCAGCTACCCTTGGCGGCACCCCAACGTCTGTTAGCTTCGGCGCTTGGCCAGTCGTGGTGAAAACCCCGCTGCTACCCGTGGTGGCCTACCCACCCACTCAGCCCCCAGAGCGCTGGCGGATTGAGGGCGACGGCAATGATTTCACCGCGTTAGCGGAAAATAAAGACGGACATTTGATTGGTTTTGCGTTGACAGGCGGCTGCGTGAGAAGGAAAGTGGAGCTTTCCAGAGCTGCCCCAGGCCTGCTAGGCTGATTTTCGCCGCATCCACGACTAGGCTAAAGAAGCGCTGCCTGCTGGGTAGGCTACCAACAACATTGATGTTTGTTTTCCACAAGGGAGATTCCTTTATGCGCAAACCTGAACTCGCTGCAGCCATCGCTGAAAGTGCTGACCTGTCCAAAGACAAAGCGGGCCAAGTGCTCAACGTCATTCTGGACGAAATCACCAACAGCGTCGCCAAGGGCGAAGACGTCGCCTTGATCGGTTTTGGCACCTTTACCGTTCGCGAGCGCGCTGCCCGCACCGGTAAAAACCCGCAAACCGGCGCACCGCTGCAGATTCCGGCCAGCAAAAACGTGGCATTCAAGCCAGGCAAAGCGCTCAAGGACGCCGTTTCCTAATGAAGCTTTCGCTGACGCTGTGGCTGCTGGGCTTTATGCTCAAGCGAGCCCTGCGCCGCAAGCCGCGCTTTCGTGAGCAGCTCGAGCGCATGCGCGGCCTCGACTGGGGTGTCGCTACGGAAGACTTAAGCACCGCCCGCTACTACCGGATGGCGCCTAACGGCATCACCACCGGCAAGGGGTTGCCCGTCGATCTAGATCTTGAGCTGCGCTTTCGCGATCAAGACGCGGCGCTGCGTATTCTCAAGAAGCCTACCCAGCAGGCGTTTCTGGACGGCATGGTGGCAGGAGACGTCCGCCTCGTCGGCGACTCCTCCGATATGAACAAGCTGCAAAAATTGTTGAAGTATTTGTAGCGCCATACGCCCAGCCGCAGGCAACCAGCTCCCCGCAGCCAAACGCTGCGGGGTTTTTCGTTAACGGCACACCATAGCCACGTGCCGGCATACTATTTATACTAAAGTCTAACAACAGCAAACTCACAAGAGCCTCTATGCCCCTCTCCCTTTCCCTGCGCCGCCTTTGGACCCTAGATAAGTTCGCCTACAGCCTGCGGGTGTTTATCGCCTTCAGCGGGGCGCTGCTGTTTAGCGGGCTGGCGGGGGATGTGGCGCTGGTGATTCCGCTGTTTCTGGGCATTATTGCCAGCGCTCTCTCAGAGACCGACGATAGCTGGCAAGGGCGTTTGCAGGCGTTGGTGGTCACGCTGCTCTGCTTTGCCTCGGCGTCGTTCGTGGTGCAGTGGCTGTTTCCGTGGCCGTGGCTATTTGCAGCGGGCTTGGCGGTATCCACCTTCACGCTGATTATGTTGGGAGCGATTGGCCAGCGTTACGCGACCATTGCCTCCGGCACGCTGATTCTTTCGATCTACTCCATGATCAATATCGAGCAGCATGGCGGCGTGGATGAAGACGTCGCCGCCCGCCAGCTGCTACTGTTGGCCGGTGCCGCCTGGTACGGCGCAATTTCCGTAGTGTGGTGTGCATTGTTCTCTCGCCAGCCGGTGAAACAGAGCATGGCACGGGTCTACAAAGCCCTAGGTGAGTTCTTGATTTTGAAATCGGCGCTGTTTGAGCCGGTACGGGGCGTTGATGTAGAGGCCCGCCGCGTGGCGCTCGCTCGCCAGAACGGCAAGGTAGTGGATGCTCTTAACCAAGCAAAAGAGATGATCTTTCGCCGCCTGGAAGGCCAGCGCGGCAGCCGTAAGCTCAACCGCTACCTGCAAATTTACTTTATCGCCCAGGATATCCACGAGCGGGCAAGCTCCACCCACTACCCTTACAGCGCACTTACTGACGCCTTTTTTCATCACGACGTACTGTTTCGCTGCCAGCGGCTGCTGGACCAGCAGGGCCGCGCCTGCCGCCAGCTAGCCAAGTCGCTGCTGCTCAACCGCCCTTTCAGCCACGAGCAGAGCGAGCAGGCGCTGGCCGACCTGCGCGCCTCGATCGATAATCTGAGCGAGCGCGGAAAGCCCGAATGGCGGCCACTGATACGCCCGCTGAATGCGTTAGCGGACAACCTCTCCACGCTAGAAGCTCAGATTGCCAGCGTCCACAACCCGGACACCGGCAGCGAACGCCGGGACAGCGCGCTTTATGACCGCTCGCCCTCTAGCCTGCTGGAAGCCTGGAAACGGGTGCGGCTGAACTTTACGCTGGGTTCGCCCACCTTTCGCCACGCGGTGCGCCTAACCACCGCGCTAGTGGCGGGCTATGGGCTGCTGCAGTGGCTCGACCCCCAGCAAGGGTTCTGGATTTTGCTGACCACGCTGTTCGTATGTCGACCTAACTTCGCCACCACCCGGCGCTTTCTCTCCCAGCGGATTCTGGGCACGGTGCTTGGGCTGATTGCAGGCTGGGCGTCTATCAGCCTGTTCCCCCAGCCACTTATCCAGAGCATGATTGCCGTGGCGGCGGGCGTATCGTTCTTTGCCAATCGTGAAAAGCATTACGTGATCGCCACGGCCTCGATCACCCTGCTGGTGCTGTGCAGTTTCAATCAGGTGGGGGATGGCTTCGACCTGATCTGGCCGCGGCTGTTTGATACGTTGATCGGCTCGCTGATTGCGGGACTGGCGGTATTTTTTATTCTGCCGGATTGGCAGAGCCGCCGCCTCTACCGTGAGGCCGCCAAGGTGCTGACCAACCACCGCCGCTACTTGGACGAAATCGTCCACCAGTACGAAGAGGGCAAGCAGGACGACCTAGCTTACCGCTTGGCGCGGCGCAATGCGCACAACGCGGATGCGGCGCTCTCGACCCTGCTCACCAACATGCTCCACGAGCCGGGGCACTATCGTAAGCAGGATGCTGATAACGGGCTGCGCTTTTTGGTACTTTCCAACACGCTGTTAAGCCACCTCTCCGCGCTGGGTGCCCACCGCCATCGGCTGGCAGAAGATGAGGACGATGCCGCTTTTGTGCCGCTTGCCAAGCGGATTAGTGCCCTGTTAGAGCAACTGGCCGAGCAGCTGGATAAACGCCTACCCGTGGAGCCGCTGACCGCGCCTGCCAACGAGCTGCTGAGTCAGTTAGAGGAGCAAAGCGGCACAGCGGAAGAGAAGGCCGTCACGCTCTATCGCCCCATCCAAAGCCAGCTGCGCCTAATTGCCAGCCAGCTTGGCCCGCTGAGCGATGCCGCCAACCGCTTAACAAGCCCCAGCGCCGAAAAGCTCCACGAGCCTAACGCAGCGGTTTAGCACCGCGCGCATACCCATGCCCTGCCGCTACACCTGCCCGTAGCGGCCTGCCGCTTCACCCAGCCAGCGGCGCACCAGCACGGCCGTCACGTCGGCATTGCCCTGCAGCGCCTTGGCCAGGGCGGTTACCCGCTCTAGCTGATCGGCATCGCGCTCTAGGTCGGCAATTTTCATCTGGGCAAGGCCGGTTTGGCGAGTGCCGAGCACTTCGCCGGGGCCACGAATTTCCAAATCTTTTTCAGCAATGCGGAAGCCGTCGGTGGTTTCCCGCATCACGCCGAGCCGTTCCCGGGAGCTTTTGGAGAGCGGCGGGTGATAAAGCAGCACGCAGAAGCTTTCGGTGCTGCCGCGTCCTACCCGCCCACGCAGCTGGTGAAGCTGGGAAAGCCCTAAGCGCTCCGGGTTTTCGATGATCATCAGGCTGGCGTTGGGCACGTCGACTCCCACCTCAATCACCGTGGTGGCCACCAGTAGATCCAGCTCGCCGCTCTTGAAGGCGTCCATCACCTCGGCCTTTTCCGCAGCTTTCATGCGCCCATGAATCAGCCCAACGGCTAATTCCGGCAGCGCTTGGGTCAGCTCATCACGCGTTACCTCGGCGGCCTGACATTGGAGCACCTCGGATTCCTCAATCAGCGTGCACACCCAATACGCTTGGCGACCGTCACTGCAGGCGTTGCGGATGCGCTCGACCACCTCGGGGCGGCGCTCGTCAGAGACCACTACGGTTTTTACCGGTGTGCGCCCTGGCGGCAGCTCGTCGATCACCGACACATCCAGGTCGGCGTAGGCACTCATGGCCAGGGTGCGGGGAATCGGCGTGGCGGTCATGATCAATTGATGAGGGGTTAATCCACCCGCTTCGCCCTTCTCACGCAGGGCGAGGCGTTGGTGAACGCCAAAGCGGTGCTGCTCATCGATAATCGCCAGCCCCAGGCACTGGAAGTGCACATCACCTTGAAACAGCGCGTGGGTGCCCACCACCATACGCGCTCGGCCATCGGCAATGGCGGCTTTGGCATCCAGCCGGGCCTTGCCCTTTAGCTTGCCCGCCAGCCACGCGACTTCGATGCCCAGCGGCTCAAACCATGCCTTAAATGCGCGGTAGTGCTGCTCAGCGAGGATTTCGGTAGGTGCCATCATGGCCGCTTGGCAATTGCCCGCCAGCGCTGAGAGCGCCGCTATGGCGGCCACCACGGTTTTACCCGAGCCGACATCCCCCTGCACCAGCCGCAGCATGGGTGCAGGGCGTGCTAGGTCGAGGGCGATCTCTTCCAGCACCCGACGCTGGGCACCGGTGAGCGCAAACGGTAGCTGCGCCAGAAAGCGCGTTTGCAGGCTACGCCCGGAGGGCAGCTCTGGCGCGCCGTCAGCCTGAATACGCAGGCGCACTTCCCGCAGGCTAAGCTGATGGGCCAGCAGCTCTTCCAAGGCGAGCCGCCGCGTGGCGGGATGAAGGCCGTGGGCAAGCTGCTCTAAATCTACGTCTGGCGGCGGCTGGTGCAGTAGCTGCAAGCTCGCGTGAAGCCCCGGCAGTTGGAAGCGCTGACGCAGCGCATCGGGAATCACATCGGGCAGCGTTTCGGGGGCTTGCTCTAGCAGGCGCAACGCTTGCTGGGTCAGCGCTCGCAGACGGGTTTGGTGAAGCCCCTCGGTGGTGGGGTAAATCGGCGTGTAGTACTCCTCGACCGGCGTTTCGCTACCGCCGCTAAGCCGATACTCGGGATGATAAATCTCCAGCCCCGTCGCCCCCGCCCGCGCTTCACCAAACGCCCGAACGGTCACGCCGGGGCGCATCTGTTGCTGTTGAGCGGGCGAGAAGTGAAAAAAGCGCAGGCTTAAAATACCGCTACCATCGCGCAGGCGGATCAGCAGGCTGCGCCGCCGCCCCTTAACGATATCGCTGGCGGTGACTTCGCCCTCTACTACCGCTTCATGGCCCGCCCGCAGCAGGCCAATCGGGGTGAGTCGCGTACGGTCCTGGTAACGCAGCGGCAAGTGGAACAACAGGTCGCTGATGCGTTCCACGCCGAGCCGGGCGAGCTTAATCGCCAGCGCTTCCCCCACGCCCTTCAGCGCCGTGACCGGTGCAGACAGATCACTCATGAGGGAGCATTCTTCTTATGCACCGGCTGCTGGCACTGGCTAATCGCCTTGGCCAAGGCATCAATGGCCTTGGGCCGTGGGAAGCTGGCCCGCCAGGCAATCGCCACGGTGCGTGAAGGGGCGGGGTCCACAAACGGGCGGCTGACCAGCATGGCGTTTTCGTACTGGTCGGTGCCTAGCGCCGACTGCGGCAACACGGTGATACCCAGCTTAGAGGCCACCATATGGCGAATGGTCTCGAGCGAGCCGCCTTCGGCAATCAGCGTGTTATTGGGGCTGTTGAGCTTCTGGGTAATCGCCGGGCAGGCTTCCAAAATTTGATCGCGGAAGCAGTGGCCTTCCCCTAATAGCAGCAGCCGCTCTTCTAATAAGTCTTCTTTATGGATCGCCTCGCGCTCGACCCACGGGTGGCTGGCGGGCATTAACACTTCAAAGTGCTCGTCGTAGATCGGTTTGGTGACCACGTCGGTTTCGGTAAACGGCAGCGCGACAATGATCACGTCCAACTCGCCGCTACGCAGCTTGGCCCGCAGCGTGCCGGTCATGCCCTCTTCAATATAGAGCGGCATTTGCGGCGCGGCGTTGGCCAGCGCGGGCACCAGGTGCGGGAACAGGTAAGGTCCGATGGTGTAAATCGCACCAATGCGCAGCGGGTTCGCCAACTGGTCTTTGCCAGCACTGGCCAACTCATAAATCAGCCCGCTCTGCTCCAGCACACGCTGTGCCTGAGCAACAATTTTTTCGCCCAGAGGGGTGACTTGCACCGTGGATTTAGAGCGTTCAAACAGGGGAATTTCCAGCTCATCTTCGAGCTTTTTAACGGCCACAGAGAGCGTCGGCTGAGAAACATGGCAGCGCTCGGCGGCGCGGCCAAAGTGGCGCTCCTGGGCAAGGGTTACGATGTAGCGAAGTTCTGTTAAAGTCATAGCGGTGCCAGTGGCATCCTCTCGTTGCAGCTCGTGACTAGTCATCGTGTTAGCGAGACGGAAAAGGACAGACAAGCCCTATTGAAGATGGCACATCTCATAGGGACTTTGTATCTGATAGGGAATATTAATCAAGAGGGGTGAGCAAGTTGAAGCTAACGATACTGATTATCGGCTGTGGAGACATCGGCGTCACGCTTGGACAAGAGCTGCTGGACGAGGGGCATCGGGTGATTGGCGTGCGCCGCCAAGCCAAGGCATTAGAGCATACCGGCATTGAGCCGTTAGCCCTTGATCTCAGCACCTTGGAAGGGGCCGACGCCAGCGCACTGCCCCAAGCCGACTACGTGATTTACACCGTCAGCGCAGACCGCTTTGAAGAGAGTGCTTACCAGAGCGCCTACCCAGACGGTCTCAAGCGTGTGCTCAGCGTACTGGAGCAGCACGACACACCACCACGGCGTATCTTCTTCGTCTCCTCTACCAGCGTCTATGGTCAGCAAGAGGGCGAAGTCGTTAACGAAGAAAGCCCCACGGAATCCACTAGTTTCTCCGGCACCCTGATGTGTGAGGCCGAACAGGCGCTGCTCAATCACCCGCTGCCCGGCACCGTGGTGCGCTTCTCCGGGATTTATGGCCCAGGGCGTGATCGTTTGATTCACCAAGTGGCCGAAGGCCGACTGGCCGCCGTCACGCCGGTGATCTACTCCAACCGCATCCATCGGGACGACTGCACCGGCATTCTGGCGCACCTGATCCGCTGCCAGGAGAGCGGCACACCGCTGGCCGACCTTTATCTCGGTAGCGACTGCGAACCGGTGACCCTGCACAACGTGATGGCGTGGTTGGCCAAACAGTTGAAGGTGGAGTCCACCGACACCATGCAGTCGCCGCTGCGCCGTCGTGCCAGCAAGCGTTGCGACAACCGCCGTATTCTCGAAACCGGCTACACCTTCCGCTATCCGACCTACAAAGAGGGCTATGCCCAGGTGTTGAAAGAGGGCGGTTTTTTAGAGTTGCAAAAAGCCTAGCGCCCTAGCCGCGAGTCGATTAGAACGCTAGAAAAGGCAAAGAGCGAGCCTCATCGGCTCGCTCTTTTTGTATGCGTCGGTGTCACGCCGTTTAGTCGCCGATCACCATCACGGCTTCGGCTTCTACTTGGCTGCCTTTGGGCAGCGCCTTCACGCCGACCGCCGCACGCGCCGGGAACGGCGTAGAAAAGAACTCTTCCATCACCTTGTTGACGATCGCAAAGTTGTCCAAGTCGACCAGGTAGAGGTTGAGCTTGACGATATCGCCCAGCGAGCCTGCGGCTTCTTCACACACGGCCTGTAGGTTGGTGAACACCTGACGCGCCTGGGCTTCGAAATCATCAGAGACAATTTCCATGGTTTCCGGATTAAGCGGGATCTGACCCGACAGGTAAACCGTGTTGCCCGCTTTGACAGCCTGGGAGTACGGGCCGATGGCGGCAGGGGCTTTTTCTGTGTTGATAACCGCTTTATTGCTCATGGGGTGTCATGCTCCTGTATTAATGAAACGTTGATTATTATCACCATGGCCTACGCTGCCAGCTTGAAAAGCCAGCGCTAGGCGCATAAGCGTTTAGTTTGCAGTACGGGTAATTTTGCCAACGTTGGGCAGGTTGCGAATGCGTTTAATAATACGGGCGAGGTGTACCCGTCCTTTCACCGACAGCGTGAGATTGACGGTGGAAAGCCGAGCATCGCGCTCCTCAATGCCGATACGTTCGATATTGGCATCGGCATCGGTCACTAGGCCTGCCAGTTCAGCAACAAGGCCACGGCGGCTTTCAATTTCGATGCGCAGCGCCACAGGGAAGTCCTCATCAATATGCTCGGACCACTCCAGGGCAAACAGCTTTTCAGGATCGTTTTTACGGTCAGCGAGGTTTTTACACTCGCTACGGTGTACCACCAGCCCTTTACCGACCGACAGATGCCCTACCACCGGGTCGCCGGGTAACGGGTGGCAGCAGCGGGCAAAGTTAAGCACCATGCCTTCGCTTCCGCTAATCACCACAGCCTTATCGCTATTGTCGGAAAGCGTCTTATCAAAGCTATCGCCATGCGCAACATCGACCAAACGGCGGGCCACTACGTGGGCCATGCGGTTGCCTAACCCCAACGATTCGAGCAAGGCGTCCAGCGACGACACATCCAACTCTTTGAACGCCTGTTCGAAGACACTCTCGTCGAGCTCTTCCAGGCTCGTTTCGAACGATGCCAGCGCCTTGTTGAGCAGTCGACGGCCCAGCATCACCGCCTCCGCCTGCTGCTGATGCTTCAACGCATGGCGAATGGCGGAGCGCGCCTTGGCAGTGGTGACGAAATTCAGCCACGCTAGGTTCGGCCGCGCACCGGGGGCGGTGATAATCTCCAGCGTCTGGCCGCTTTCCAGCCTCGTGGAGAGCGGCGCGAGGTGGCGATCGATGCGGCAGGCGATGCAGTTATTGCCGATATCGGTGTGTACGCTGTAGGCGAAGTCGATCACCGTGGCGCCCTGGGGCAGCTCCATGATGTCGCCTTTTGGGGTGAACACGTAGACATCGTCGGGGAACAGGTCGTTTTTGACGTGTTCGATAAACTCCAACGAATCCCCCGCGTGGCGCTGCATCTCCAGCAGCCCTTTCACCCAGGCACGGGCGCGGGCATGGCTGCCTTCAGCAATCGGATGCGCCGTCTGCCCGGCTTTGTAGAGCCAGTGCGCGGCAATTCCGTTATTGGCCATGGCTTCCATTTCACGGGTGCGGATTTGCACCTCGATGGGCATGCCGCGCTGGCCAAACAGCGTGGTGTGCAGACTTTGGTAACCATTCGCCTTGGGAATCGCGATGTAATCTTTAAAGCGCCCCGGTACCGGCTTATAGAGGTTATGCACGACGCCAAGGATGCGATAACAGCTGGCCACGTCTTCGGTGATAATGCGAAAACCGAAGACATCCATAATCTCGGCAAACGGCTTGCGCTGGTCGCGCATCTTTTTATAAATCGAGAGCAGATGTTTTTGGCGGCCAATCACCGTGCCTTTTAGGCCTTCGTCGTCCAGGCTCTGCTGCAGCGAGGCCTGGATTTCCCGCATGGCGCTGCGGCGATTGCCCCGCGCGCTGGCCACCGCGCGTTTGATACGCTCGGCCCGCATGGGGTGAATCGCCTGGAACGAGAGGTCTTCCAGCTCCACACGAATGGTGTTGATCCCCAGTCGCCCTGCAATACGGGCGTAGATTTCTAACGTTTCACGGGCAATGCGGCGTTTTTTATCGGGCCGCAGTGCGCCCAAGGTGCGCATGTTGTGCAGCCGGTCGGCCAGCTTGACGATGATGACGCGGATGTCCCGCGACATTGCCAACACCATCTTTTGAAAATTCTCCGCCTGAGCGACGGCTTTATCTTCAAAAGTGATTTGGGTCAGCTTGGAGACGCCATCTACCAACTCAGCCACAGGCTTGCCAAACTGCGCCGCCAGGGCTTTTTTAGAGACGCCGGTGTCTTCAATCACATCATGCAGCATGGCGGCCATCAGGCTCTGATGGTCCATGTGCATGTTAGCGAGAATATTAGCGACCGCCAGCGGATGGGTGACGTACGGCTCGCCAGAGCGGCGGCGCTGGCCATCGTGGGCCTGCTCAGCGTAGTAGAAGGCGCGCTTGACCTGCTGGATCTCATCCGGGGGTAAGTAGCCGCCGAGTCGGTCAGCTAGGTCATCAATGGTGAACATGTACCGCGCCTCTAATCGGTGCTAGCTTAATCGTCGATTTGAGCGCTAGGCGTCATAGCAGGACGCGCACGCACAGGAGCTTCAACTGGCTCGTCCAAAACGGTGTGGTCGACCAGGCCAGCGGCGATTTCACGCAACGCCATCACGGTCGGCTTGTCGTTTTCCCAGGGCAGCAGTGCATCGCGGGAGCCGCGGGCCAGCTGGCGAGCACGATGGGTGGAAATCATCACCAGTTTGAAGCGGTTTTCTACATTTTCCAGACAATCTTCAACGGTTACGCGAGCCATGGGGCCTTCCTGTAATGACGACGCCGGGCCGGCGTTGTTGAACAACGTCGCCGACCCAGCGAAAAGAGTGGTGATAGGACCTGATAGATTACTCGACGCTAGGCGCCTGTGACAAGAGCGCATCGAGCAAGGGGGCGTGGCGTTCTTGCATTGCAGCACGCGTGAGGCGGCGGCTGATCACCAGCGACTGCAGCTCTTGCAGGGCGGTGGTGAAATCGTCGTTAATTACTAAGTAATCGTACTCATCGTAATGAGACATCTCGCTGACCGCATCGCGCATGCGCCGAGCGATCACCGCGTGTTCGTCGGTGCCACGGCTGGAGAGACGTCGCTCCAGCTCGCTACGCGATGGCGGTAGGATGAAGATCGACACGGCAGAAGGCATCTGTTCGCGCACCTGCTGCGCGCCCTGCCAATCGATCTCTAGGATGACGTCTTGCCCCGCGTCTAGCAAGGTTTGGACCGACTGACGCGACGTGCCATAGTAATTGTCGAAGACCTTGGCATACTCGAAGAAGTCGCCGCGGTCGATCATCGCTTCGAAGTCAGGCACTTGGGTAAAGTGGTAGTTGACGCCATTGACCTCACCTTCGCGTTTGGCACGCGTGGTATGCGACACCGACACCTGAATGCCGTCCAGGCTTTCGATCAGCTCACGAACGAGGCTGGTTTTACCCGCGCCCGACGGGGCAGAAACAATAAACAGCGTACCCTGGGACATGAAGCGCTTCCCTAGTTAGTCAAAATGGTCGTTCGTTATCACGCAGGCCGGCCACTGCCGGCGTTATTGGGTGCGCAGTATCGCACACCCCTGGCAGGGACTGTAGGGGTTCAAGAAACCACACGGAGGTCAGATTACGCTGATTCGCGACTGGGATGACGAGGGAGAAATGGGAGAGCTCTTGCGGGCAGCGCGGGATGGCGCCTGCGATACCTTCGGCAATGTACTGGGGCCTGAGTACAACGCCGCGCATGCCGACCACTTTCATTTAGGCATGCGCGGCTTCAGGCTGTGTCGATAGATAGGCGGGTTAGTCGAGGTTGATATCGTCCTCATCAGTGGCGGCACCGGTGGCAGCACCCACGCCACCGCCAATCACAGCACCTTGGGTGACGCTACCACCGGTGACCGCAGCGGCCCCAGCACCAACAGCCGCCCCTACGCCAGCACCACTGGTAGCACGCTCGCTAGTGGTCGTTCCACAGCCCGCCAGCGCCAGAGTCATCGCTGCAATAGCACTTAATGTTACGAGTCGCGGGGTTACAACGCGCGATGTCTTCACTAGGTTATGCATAGGTCACCTCCTTATGGATTGCACCTTTACACCCTAGAAACGATAAGCGTTTTTTGCCACTTTAAATGCTCTAAATATTTATTTAGCAATCACTTATTTATAGCGCTTTATTTGTAGTTCTGAGCCACCGACGGCTCCGCGGGATAGGTGCGTTTTTCCAGCCAGCGCCCCCAAGCGAAAATCACTAGGCCACACAGCGCAAGCCCGGCCCCTACCAGCCCCGTGCTCGACCAGCTGAACCCAGCGCTAATCGCCAAGCCCGCCAGCCATGCCCCCAGCGCGTTCGCCCCGTTAAACGCCGCATGATTCATGGAGGCCGCCATGGTTTGGGCGTCTTCGGCCACGTCCATCAGGCGGGTTTGCAGCGACGGCGCAAGCGCCATGCTGGTGCCCACCAATCCCACGAACAGCAGTCCCGACCACACCTGGTTGGCAGCAAAGTAGAACAGCCCCTGCACCACCGCGCACCACACCAAAATGGTAGGAATGGCCCGCATCAGGTCTTTATCCGCCATGCGCCCGCCCACCAAGTTACCGGCGATGGAGCCCAGGCCAAAAATGACCAGCACCAAAGGCCCCAGCGCTTCGCTCATGCCCGCCTGCTGGGTCAGCGTCGGCATCACATAGCTGAAGATCGAAAACATACCGCCGCAACCAATACAGGCAATCGCAATGGTCACCAGCACCCGCTGCTTCACCAGTGCAGATAGCTCTCTTAACGGGCTCGCGTGGGCATCAAACGGCTGCACCGGCACGCATAACCGAATGAGCAGTGCCGTTAACAGCGCAATCACTCCCACACCGGCAAAAGCGATTTGCCAACCAAAGACGTTACCCGCCCAGGTACCCAGCGGTGCACCAATTAAAATCGCTACCGTGAGCCCCAACATTACCCGCGAAATAGCCCGCGCTCGCTGGTCAATCGGCACCGCTCCTGCCGCGACCAGCGCCGCTATGCCGAAGTAGGCACCATGAGGCAGCCCCGCCAAAAAGCGCAGGCCCACAAACGACCAAAACCCCGGCGCCATGGCGCTGGCAATATTGCCCACGGCAAACACCAGCATCAGCGCAATCAGCAGCGCCCGCCTGGGTACCCGTGCGGCCAGCGCCGAAATCAGCGGTGCACCCACTACCACGCCCAGTGCGTAGCTACTAATCGCATAGCCCACTTGCGGCACCGTTACGGCTAAATCCTCCGCCACGCGGTTCATCAGTCCCATGATCACGAACTCGCTGGTACCAATGCCGAACCCACCCAGCGCCAGTACAAACTCTGCCAATCGCGGGTTACGCGCCAGCCCCGATGACAACTCTTGCATACCTCTCTCCCCAGGCGCTGGATAAAACGCCTGCTTATCAAAACGGTCTTAGATTGCGTCAAATGATGGCAGGATTAGACGAAAGTAGAAATATATGACGCTAAAAAAGTTAGCGTGCAAAGGGGCAGCCCCGTGGACACTGACGCGGCAGCACCCAAGAAGCAACTGCTAGGATGTTACGATTATCTTTTCATCAAGTGAGCCGGTTATGACCTCCAGCACCATCGAGCACGCCATGCAGGCACTGGCCAATGCCGACCCCGACATTGCCCGCGCTTACCCCTTAGTCGGCGCGCCCAACCCGCGCCAGCGCGATCCAGGCTTTGCGACCTTCTTCTCGACCATCGTCAGCCAGCAGATCTCTACCGAGGCCGCACGGGCCATCATGGGCCGGGTGAATACGCTGCTGCCGGAGCTGCACGCCAAAGCGGTGATGGAGGTGGAAG
Source organism: Vreelandella sp. L-25 (assembly GCF_056857535.1). Lineage (NCBI taxonomy): Bacteria > Pseudomonadati > Pseudomonadota > Gammaproteobacteria > Oceanospirillales > Halomonadaceae > Vreelandella > Vreelandella sp. L-25. The sequence goes on along the minus strand of NZ_JBSXNH010000066.1, from coordinate 63,022 downwards.
GCCAGGCGCTGCGCGATGCGGGGCTATCGTGGCGTAAAATCGAGTATGCCAAAGGGCTGGCAGAGGCGGAGCTGGCGGGCACGTTTAGCGCCGATGGATTGGCGCACCTCAGCGATGACGAGGCGATTGCCGCGATTACCCAGCTGCGTGGGTTTGGCCGCTGGAGCGCCGAGATCTACCTGATGTTCTCACTCCAGCGCCCCGATATCTTCCCCGCCGACGACCTTGCGTTAAGAGTGGCGCTGGGCCGCCTGAAGGGCATGGAAAACAAACCCACGCCGAAGCAGGCGCGCCAGATGGTAGAGCACTGGGCACCCTGGCGCAGCGTGGGGTCGCTGTTTTTATGGCACTACTATCGCGGCGAGCCGGTGTAGCGCGGGCGTTTAGAGCATTAGCGGGTCTTTAAAGGGTAAGCCCGCCAAACTTGCCGTTCTGGTAATCCTCTACCGCCTGCACGATCTCGTCGCGGGTGGTCATCACGAAGGGGCCGTGGGAGTAGACCGGCTCATCAATGACATCGCCATGGCCAAACAGCAGGCGCGCATCGCTGGCTGCCTCGATGGCAAGGCTTTCGCCGTCACGGTCGAGCTCGATCAAATGGTGCGCTTTGGCAGGCTCGCCGCCCACCGTCACGTCACCACTCACCACGTACAGAAACACCTGCCGGCCAGGAGCCACGGGTAGCTGCTCACGCGCGCCCCCAGGCAGCGCTAGCGTCGACATGAACACGCCGGTCAGCGATTCAATCGGGCCTGTTTGCCCCTGCCACTCCCCGGCAATCAGGTTGAGCGTACCGCCGCCCGACAGCTCAACAGCGGGGATGCCCTCTTGCTGCAAGCCCACGTAGCGCGGCTCGCTCATCTTCAGCCGTGACGGCAGGTTGACCCACAGCTGCAAGATTTCCAGCGGGCCGCCCTCGCGCAGAAACTCCTCCGGCGAAATTTCCGCATGGACGATGCCGCTACCGGCGGTCATCCATTGCACACCGCCTGCGTGAATCACGCTCTGGTGCTTGGCGCTGTCGGCATGGGCCAGCGAGCCTTCTAAAATAAACGTCACCGTTTCAAACCCACGGTGCGGGTGCGGCCCAAAGGGCAGCCCGCGGTTGTTGGCCGGGTAAACCTGCGGGCCGTGGTGATTCAGGAACAGAAACGGATCGAGCTGATCCACGCCAGGCCCCGGCAGCGGCCTGCGGGTGACCAGGTCACCGATATCGTCCCGATGGGCAGGATGCTGAGCGACCACACGGCGAACGGATGGGGTATGGGGTGATGACATGACGTCCTCCTTATCGATACGCCCAGCGTAAAACCTCAATTGACGGATGAGGAGCGAATAATTTGCCCCGGTTCATTGAAGGAAATGAATAGAACGCCTTAACGGCTGGGAACGCTCAGCCGTCCCACCACCGTGAAGCTATCCTCTTGCGGGCGCACGACCACCATTTCCCCGGAGCTAACGCCCCCACCGGTCAGCGCCGTGATATTCACCTGATGCGTCACCAGCAGCCCTCTTTTATCAGAATTCCGTGACGACGGTGACCCCCACGCCTTCAAACTTATCCATGTTGATCAACGCCTGCACCGACTCCTCTAGCGTGATCCGGCGGCCAATCAGCTTTTCCGGCGCCAGTTTGTCCGACTGAATCATCGCCAGCATGGCATCGTAGCGATGGGCCTGCATGCCATGACTGCCCAGAATTTCCAGCTCATTAGCAATCACCTTGCTCATCGGAATGGCAGGCGTGCTGTGATCTGCCAGCATCAACCCTACCTGGACATGCTTGCCGCGCTTTCGCAAATTGCTAATAGAGTTGAAGCAGGTGGTGGGGTGACCCAGCGCATCCAGCGAGACGTGCGCGCCCCCTTGAGTGATTTCCACCACCGACTCCACCACTTCGGCCTCTTGGTTGGCATTCACCGTGGCCACCGCGCCCAACTGGCGCGCCAAGGCGAGCGCCTGTTCGGATATATCCACCGCCACCACGTTCGCGCCCGCCGCGCTGGCGATCATGATGGCCGACAGCCCTACACCGCCGCAGCCGTGCACGGCCACCCACTGCCCGGCGGACACGCGGCCCTGATCCACCACCGCACGAAAAGAGGTCACGAACCGGCAACCCAGGCTGGCGGCAGTGTCGAACGCTAGGGTATCTGGCAGGGCGACTAGGTTCACATCGGCGTAGTAAATGCCCACATACTCGGCAAACGAGCCCCAGTGAGTAAACCCTGGCTGGAACTGGCTATCGCATACCTGATGGTGGCCTGCGTTACACTCCGGGCAAGTGCCGCAGCCGCCCACGAACGGCACGGTCACACGATCCCCGACCCGCCACTTCGTCACGTCCTTGCCCACCGCTTCCACCACGCCGGATAGCTCGTGCCCCGGCACATGGGGGAGCCGAATATCCGGGTCGTGGCCCATCCAGCCGTGCCAATCACTGCGGCATACGCCGTTAGCCATCACCTTGACCACGACGCCGTGAGGTTCGGGAGTCGGATCCGGCACCTGCTGAATAGTGGGCGGGGTGGAAAACTGCTCAAATACGACGGCTTTCATGGGCCACTCCTGAACGTTTAGGCTGCGGATTCGCTAACGCTACTATAGCGAGCCTGACCTGAAATGAGCTTTCCATATCGTGGACAACACTGACCAATGTGAAGCACTCTTTCTCTTTATAGTGTTGATAAGAAAGAGACTTGCAATATGAGCGCATTGGATAAAAAAGACGCCAAGTTAGCAGCGTTACTCCAGATTGATGGCAGAATGCCCAACGCGCAACTGGCCGAACAGCTGCACCTGAGCGAAGCCACCTGCTGGCGACGGCACAAACGCCTGGAAGAACTGGGGGTGATCAAGGGCTATCAAGCCATCTTCAATCGACGCAAAGTCGGCGCCAGCGTACTGGCCTTCGTGCAGATTACCTGTACCCAACACAGCGAAGCCGCGACGGCAGAGTTCGAGCGCATCATCCAATCAAGCTCTCGGGTGCTGAGCTGCCACAACACCACCGGCGAGGCCGACTTCCTACTGCAAGTGGTCGCCAAAGGCCTAGACGACTACAGCCACTTCGTCGAAACGGTACTGCGCCAGCTCCCCGGCGTGTCGAGCATCCGCTCCAACCTCTCGCTGAGGGAAATGAAGGCGACCAGCCACTTGCCGGTTGAGGAGTTGTTGGGGTTGTGAGCGAAGCAGTTGGCTATATGCACTGTTGATATGATCGCCATCACCAACTCTTCCTATCGGCAAAATTTGATATTGTTAGGCCTCAGCCAGCTGACATTACTCTATAACGCCAGGGGTTAAGCCTATGACGGAGCAGAACCAAACCGCTTTTAGCCGCCTCGTTAGCGCAATTACTCAACAGATAGAGCAAGCACGCGGGCAGGTTCGCCAAGCCGTGAATACGGCCATGGTACAAAGCTACTGGGAAATAGGCCGTTTAATTGTCGAACACGAACAGCAAGGCAATCGTCGTGCTGAGTATGGTAAGCAGCAGCTAAAGCAGCTCTCACAACAGCTCACCGAGCGGCTGGGGAAAGGTTTTGATGTCACCAATTTACGCAATATGCGCCAGTTTTATCACGCCTTTCCAATTCGCGACGCAGTGCGTCTTGAATTGAGTTGGACTCACTATCGCACCCTTCTGCGAATAGAAAACGCCCAAGCCCGCGACTGGTATTTGCACGAAGCGATCAACCAAAGCTGGAGCGCCAGAGCTCTAGAACGCCAGATTAGCACTCTCTACTACGAGCGACTTCTGGCCAGCCAAGAAAAATCCTCGGTGGCAGCAGAAGCCCAGCAAAACACCCAGCCACTGGCAGAAAGCGCTAAAGACTATCTGCGTGATCCCTACATTCTGGATTTTCTTAATCTGCAGGATAAAACCTATCAGGAAAGCCAGCTAGAGCAGGCCATTATCAGCAACCTGCAGCAGTTTTTACTGGAATTAGGCAAAGGCTTTGCCTTTGTGGAGCGCCAGCAGCGCATTCGCTTTGACGACGAAGATTTCTACATCGACTTGGTATTCTACAACTTCAAACTGAAGTGCTTTTTGCTGGTGGATCTAAAACTCGGCAAGCTCAGGCATCAGGATATCGGCCAAATGGATACCTACGTGCGCTTATACGATGAGCAGCGCAAAGGCAGCGACGACAACCCCACTATTGGCTTGGTGCTGTGCAGCGAAAAAAGCGAAGCCGTGGTCAAGTACTCGGTACTGGCCGAGCAAAAACAGCTGTTTGCGGCGAAGTACCTGCCGTATCTGCCCTCTGAAGATGAGCTTAAACGCGAGCTAGAGCGCGAACGGGCTCAGGCCGTTGAACAGCTTCAGCAGCACGAACGGAGCGATGAGTGAACGATAGCTTCACGAACAATCTCAGCGGCTGAAGTTTTGATTTCTTGAAGCAGCTCCCTCTTTTAAGCTATTAACGTACTCCCGCCCGGTAGCTATTTGGCTCCAGCCAGAGCTGTTCGTGGAGATCACCTTTCAAGAAAAAAAGCTTCGGCCCCTTGCGGAAGTTGAACAGTCGGAACAAATGATAGTGTTCCGAATGGGCACGCGAGCATTCGAGCTCGTTGGGCGTAATAAAAAACGCACTCTCTTTGGCAAAGGCGGTGGTTTTGACTTCAATCAGCCGATCACTGCCGTCGGGCTCGAAGGAACGGATATCGAACCCCAGCCCGTCACCCTGAGTTACCGCAACGTGCTCGACCCTCTCCGCCAGCTTATCGTACTCAGCTTGGATCAGCCGGTGCTGCTCGAACCGAATCACTAGGTGCTCACCGGCTAGCCCAAGCTCGCGGTTGCGGGTTTCCCGGGCCAGGTAGTCCCGTTTTTGCGGCGGGCGCACTGAATAGTCGGCGCGGAATTCTCGAACGCCTTGTTGCGGCGGTGTCGTTCTAGGAGGTTCGACGATAATGCGCTCGTCTACGATGCCAGTGGTATCAATCACTGGAAGATCAGCGGCCAAACGCGCTGCGCGATCAACAAGCTCGCTTCGCAACAACAGCCCCTCGACAGCTTCAACTAGGCTTTGTTGATAGTTGCTACGCGGCTTATAGCCATCGACATAGGGGCAGTTGGCATCGCGTAACACTGCGCTGATATTGCAGTGCTTGAACTCTATGGCACTGGCCGAGCGGCCATCAAGCTGTATCATCAGCGCTCGATTAAGTGCGCGCTTGTTAGAACTTTGCCCGCTCAGTTCTGCTACTAGCATCTGCCGGTAGGTAGCAATGGTTGCCTCTACCTCGCCAGCACTCCAGGGTGTCGCTCGACTCATCTTCATCACTCAATATTTTGGATCTGCTCTCGCATCTGCTCAATCAGCACCTTCAGCTCCACCGCGCAGCGGGTCGTCTCTGCTACCACCGATTTCGATGAGAGCGTATTCGCTTCGCGGTTGAGCTCTTGCATCAGGAAGTCCAGGCGGCGGCCTTTGGGGCCTTTTTGGGCGAGCTGGTGGCGTACTTCGTCTATATGCGCGGTGAGGCGATCAAGCTCTTCGTCCACGTCGGCTTTTTGGGCCACCAGTACCAGCTCGGCTTCCAGGCGCTGGGGGTCGAGTTCGGTCTTGGCGACTTCTAAACGCTCCAGCAGCTGGGCCCGCTGGCGTTCCAGGATTTGCGGCAGCAGGCTGCGTACGGAGGCCACTTGCTCGCTGACGGCGTCCAGGCGGGTGGTGATCATCTCGGCCAGTTTTTCGCCTTCCCGGGCGCGGGCGTCGATCAGTTCATCCAGGGCTTGGTTAAACAGCGCTTTGGCGGCGGCTTTGATGGCGTCTTGGTCGAGGTGCTGGGTTTCCATCACGCCGGGCTGGTTGAGCAGCGCTAGCGTGGTGGGCGGCACGGCGCTGGGCACCTGCTGCTGGATGGCGGCCAGGGCATCGGCAATCTCTTTTAGGCGCTGGGCGTTCACGGCCGGTGCTTGGGCGGTGTCGGCGCTCTCGAACCGCACGCTGCACTCTACCTTGCCACGCGCCAGGCGCGTGCGCAGTGCTTCGCGCAGCACCGGTTCTAAATCTCGCAGGCTTTCATGTAGGCGAAAGTGCGGCTCTAGGTAGCGCTGGTTCACCGAGCGAATCTCGACCTGCAGGGTGCCAAACGGGGCGGCCTGCTCGGTGCGGGCAAAAGCGGTCATGCTATGTACGTGGCGGGAAGCGGCCATAAGTGAGCATCCTATCTCTCAATGTGATTCCGGACAGTCTAACCGATAGGCCCATCCACGCACGCTCAGACGTGTACAATAGAGGGCTTTCCACTTTTAACATGATGTGAGGTGCTATGCGTCCTGATGTTGTTCGCCCCAGCGGTCGCGAGGCCGACCAGCTCCGTGAGATTCGCTTGACCCGTGACTACACCCGCCATGCGGAAGGCTCCGTACTGGTGGAGTTTGGCGATACCAAGGTGCTGTGCAACGCGAGCGTGGAAACGGGCGTGCCGCGCTGGCTGCGCGGTAAAAATCAGGGCTGGATTACTGCCGAATACGGCATGCTGCCCCGCGCCACCCACTCCCGCAGTGGCCGTGAGGCGACCCGAGGCAAGCAGGGTGGTCGCACGCTGGAGATTCAGCGGCTGATTGGCCGTAGCCTGCGCGCGGCGGTGAATTTGAAGAAGCTGGGCGAGTTCACCATTACCGTGGATTGCGATGTGATCCAGGCCGATGGCGGCACGCGTACGGCGGCCATTACCGGCGGCTGCGTGGCGCTGGTGGATGCGCTTCGCTACCTGCAGCGGGAAAAGAAGATCAAAGGCGATCCCTTCAAGCAGCTGGTCAGCGCAATCTCGGTGGGTATTTACAAGGGCGTGCCGGTGCTGGACCTGGATTACCCCGAAGATAGTAAAGCCGACACCGACCTGAACGTGGTGATGACCGAAAACGCCGAGCTGATAGAGGTGCAGGGCACCGCTGAAGCGGGCGCGTTCAGCCGCCAGGAACTGAACGCCATGCTGGACCTGGCCGAAAAAGCCGGTGAAGAGCTGCGCGAGAAGCAGCGTGAAGCGCTGGGCATCCGCGGTTAAGGGAACTCGGTATTACGGAGTCCTGAACGCAACAGGCCAGCGGTAAGCTGGCCTGTTGCCGGTGCGACGCGGGAAGTAGCTAACGCTTAGAGCGCTAAATCATACTCAACGATCAGCGGTGCGAACTCGGAGAAGGTCGCATCGTAATCAATCCACGCGTCCACCACGTGACGACGGAAGTTGGGGCCGACCAGTTGGTAGTCGATCCGCCAGCCTTCTTGACGATCACGGGGCACGTCTTGGTCAAGTTTTGGCCACCAGGTGTACTCGCCTGCATCGCGATTAATTTCGCGGAAGGTGTCGATAAAGCCGGTGGGGCCAAGCACCTGATCCATCCAGGCACGCTCTTCCGGGCGGAAGCCCGAGGTGAGCTGGTTGTCCGACCAGTTGGCCAAATCGATGGTTTTATGGGCAATGTGCCAAGTACCGCAGATGATGTATTCGCGTCGTTTGCGGGACATCTTCGTCAGGTACTCTTGGTACTGCTCCATAAACGCCTGTTTGGCTTTTTGGTCACTTCCATCAGGCATCAAGAACGTGGCAATGCTGAAACGGTCATAGTCCGCTTGCAGAAAGCGCCCTTCGTGATCGCACTGAGGAAACCCCAGGCCGTACATGATGGCTTTGGGGATTTTGCGGCAATAGAGTGCCACACCGGAGAAACCATCCTCCTCAGCATCCAGGAAGTAGCCTTCGTAGCCTTCCGGATAGAGGATGTGGTCACCCAATTCGAAACTTTTCGCCTTGATGTTCTGCACGCAGACCACGTCGGCATCCTGCTGAGCCAGCCAGTCCAGGAAGCCACGGTCGACGGCATCACGTATACCATTGACATTGATGCTGGCAATTTTCATAAATCGTCCCTTTTGCGTCGCTGCTGTATGATACCCGACGTTTAGACGTTTGGGTAAAGGCAGCGAGTAAAACTTGCCATTTACCCTACTTTTATTGTTGCTTTCGTGCCGATTGAAACCTACCGCTTAGTGAGGAATGCCGTGGCCACCACTCTACAACCCTACCAGCGCGATTTCATTGCTTTTGCCATTGAACAGGGCGTACTTAAGTTTGGCGAGTTTACGCTGAAATCTGGCCGCGTTAGCCCCTACTTTTTTAATGCTGGGCTGTTCCAAACCGGTCGGGCGCTGGCCAAGCTAGGCCGCTTTTACGCCCAGGCTATTGTAGATAGTAGCTTGAAAGCCGACGTTCTGTTTGGCCCGGCCTACAAAGGCATTCCGCTGGCGGCGGTCACCGCGGCGGCGCTGGCCGACCACCACGACCTGGATATGCCTTACTCCTTCAATCGCAAAGAAGCCAAAACCCACGGCGAAGGCGGCAACATTGTGGGCGCGCCGCTTTCAGGCGATATTTTGATCATTGATGACGTGATCACCGCAGGCACCGCGATCCGTGAAGTGATGGGCCTGATTGAGCAGAGCGGTGCCCGTGCCGGTGGGGTGATCATTGCCCTGGACCGCCAGGAGCGTGGCCAGGGCGAGCAGAGCGCCATCCAGGAAGTGCAGTCCCAGTATGGCGTGCCGGTGGTCAGCATCGTGTCGCTTGAGCAAGTGCTCTCGTATCTGGAAGAGCACGCGGGCGGCGAGATGCTCGCCTACGCCGATGCAGTACGCGCTTACCGCGACCAATACGGCATTGCCGGGTAAGTCTAGATCGCGAGGGCGCCGGCGTAATCCTGCTGGCGCCACGCTTCATAGCTCACCACCGCTACCGCGTTGGAGAGATTCAAACTACGGTTATTAGGCTGCATGGGGATGCGCAGTTTATGTTCCGCCGGAAGCATGGCGTGCACTTCTGGAGAGAGCCCGGCGGTTTCGGAGCCGAACAGCAGCACATCCCCCGGTGCGAAGTTGGCATCACTGTGGGCGCGGGTGCCTTTGGTGGTAATCGCCCAGATGGTGCGCCCCTGCATGGCGGTGTAAAACGCCGTAAAATCCGCGTGACGGGTCACGTTGGCAAGGTCGCGGTAGTCTAAACCAGCGCGGCGCAGCTTTTTCTCTTCGAGATCGAAGCCCAGCGGCTCGATCAAATGGAGACGGCAGCCGTTGTTCGCCACTAGGCGCATAATGTTGCCCGTATTGGGAGCCATGCGCGGCTCGAATAGCGCTACTTCAAACATCACCACCTGCCTATGAGTTACCTGCTGTATTAGCCTGCTGCGCCTTCGTCAGCGCCGCTGATTGTAATAGAAATTGCCCCGAAACACTTGTAGAGGTCACCCTTCGCCATGACGCCCCAACCGCCAAAGAGCATTCTTAGCCGTATCAAAGGGCTCAACCCACGCCAGCAAGAAGCGGTGCGCTATATCGATGGCCCCTGCCTGGTACTGGCGGGTGCGGGGTCGGGCAAAACCAGCGTGATCACCACCAAGATTGCCTACCTCGTGCAAGAGTGTGGCATGAGCGCACGCAAAATTGCCGCAGTGACCTTTACCAACAAGGCCGCCCGAGAGATGAAAGAGCGGGTGGGCCAGATGCTGAAGGGCAAAGAGGGCCACGGGCTGACGGTTTCGACCTTCCACAACCTGGGGCTCAACATCATTCGCGGCGAACTGAAGACCCTGGGCTACAAGCCGGGGTTTTCGCTGTTCGACCCGGAAGACGCCAAGGCGCTGCTGCGCGACTTGATGAATAAAGACGCTCAGGTCGATGCCGAGCAGATCAACGCCGTGCAGGCCAAGATATCCCAGTGGAAAAACGACCTGGTGCTGCCAGGGGATGCGCTTTCGTTCGCTGCCGATGACGACGAGCATTTCGCGGCACGGGTGTACGAAGCCTACGTTCGCCACCTGAAAGCCTACAACGCGGTGGATTTCGACGACCTGATTCTGCTGCCCGTGGTGCTCTTGCAGCGTGACCCGGAAGCACTGGCCCGCTGGCGGCGAAAAATCCACTATATGCTGGTGGATGAGTACCAAGACACCAACGTCTCCCAGTACCTGCTGGTAAAGCTGCTGATGGCCGAACGCGCCACCTTTACCGTGGTCGGCGACGACGACCAGTCGATTTACGCCTGGCGGGGCGCACGGCCGGAAAACCTGGTCACCCTGGGGGAGGATTTCCCCCGTTTGAAAGTCATCAAGCTGGAGCAGAACTACCGCTCTACCGGCACGATACTGCGCGCCGCCAACACGCTGATTGCCAACAACCCCCACGTCTACGACAAAACCCTGTGGTCGGAGATGGGCGACGGCGCGCCGATTCGCGTGGTGGTGAACCGTCATGAGGAGGCCGAAGCTGAGCGGGTGGCTAGCGAGATGCTGACGCGTCGCATTAAAGAAAACGCCGAATGGCGCGATTTTGCGGTGCTTTACCGAGGCAACTTCCAGGCGCGGCTGCTGGAATTGAAGCTGCAGCACTATCAGATCCCTTACAAGCTCTCCGGCGGCACGTCGTTTTTCTCGCGTAACGAGATCAAGGACGCCATGGCGTATCTGCGCCTGCTGATCAATCCCGCCGACGACAACGCCTTTTTGCGCATCGTCAACGTGCCCCGGCGGGAAATTGGCCCCGGCACGCTGGAAAAGCTCGCCAACTATGCCACCGAGCGCTCGATCTCGCTGTTTGCTGCCTGCCATGAGCTAGGGCTTGAACAAACCCTGCCTACCCGCGCCGTGGAGCGGCTGTCGCGCTTTACGCACTTCATCGATGGCGTGCGCAAACGGATGGACCAGGGCGATGCCATTGCCGCGATCCGCGATATGCTGCGGGATATGGATTACGAGGCGTGGCTCTACCAAAACGCCAGCACCCCTACTATTGCCGAGCGGCGCATGGCCAACGTATGGATTTTGATTGATCAATTAGAGAAGTCGCTCAACCGCGACCCGGAAGACGCAGATGACTCTACCGCAACAGAAACCGACGGCGTAGAAGCGGCCATTTCACGCTTAGTGCTGCGGGATATTTTGGAGCAACAGGCCGAAGAGGATGACTCTGACCGGGTGCAGCTGCTCACCATGCACGCCTCGAAAGGGCTAGAGTTCCCCCACGTTTACTTGATGGGCCTGGAGGAGGATCTGCTGCCCCACCGTAACGCCATCGAGATGGGTACCGTGGAAGAAGAACGGCGTTTAGCCTACGTGGGCATTACCCGCGCCCGACGCACGCTAACGCTGACCCTGGCGCGCCAGCGCAAGGCCTATGGCGAGCTGATGGACTGCCAACCCAGCCGCTTTTTGGATGAGCTGCCCGCGGATGATTTGGAGTGGGAGGGCCGCGCTGATAAAGAGGACCCGGAGAAAAAGCAGGCACGCGGCAAGGATGCCATTGCTGGGCTGCGCTCGCTGCTGGGATAAGCGTGCTGAGCAAGCGCTATGTATCGCGCAAAAAAATATCCACAGAGGGTTTGGAGCACCCACCTGTGGATATTTTATAACGCCTGGCCTCCCCACCCCATGAGAGCGGGCTGCTAACGCTTACTGTACTTGTGAGACCATGTAATCCACCACGGCCATAATCTCTTCATCGGAAGCGCTGCTACCACCACGCGGCGGCATCACGCCTTTACCGTTGAAGACGCTTTGGTAGAGTGCATCGGTACCCTGCTCAATACGCGGGCCCCAAGCTTCAGCGTCGCCAATCTTCGGTGCACCCGCCACGCCAGCGGCGTGACACGCCACACAGCCCACACTGGCGTAAAGCGCTTCACCGTCTAAACCGCTGCCACCGCTGGAAGCGTCTTCTTCACTGGCGACTGCTTCATCTTCGCTGGCCACAGCATCTGCCGTCGCCATCTCGTCGCTACTACTCTCGTCAGTTGCTTCGGCAGCCGCGCCTTCATCACCGCCACCTAGCTCAGGAACTTCCATGACAGGCTCGACCATATACGCTGTCACCGCTTCCATTTCTTCGTCTGACAAGTTGGGGTTGCCGCCACGGGCAGGCATTGCGCCAACGCCGTTAATGGCATGGTCTAGCAGGGTGGCAAAACCTTGCTCGGTGCGCTCGGCCCAAGCGGCTTCGTCACCGCGTACCGGAGCCCCGGCCGCACCTGTTTCGTGGCACGCCATACACACATTGTTGTAGATACCCTCGCCATCTACTTCACCATCACCGCCACTGCTAGAAGCCGCGGGGGCTGCTGCCGTGCCGCAGTCTTGGCCTTGAAGGCAGAGTTGTCCTACCGGCGCTAGGCGCTCAGCGATTGCGTCACGCGCTGCATCTTGGGCATAAGCACCGGATGTGCCTGCCATGACGCCGAGGGCCGCCAGCCCGCTCATGATCAGCTTAGATTTCACTCTCACCACCTCTTGAGTTTTATGTAATAAACGCGTTGCGCTTCAAAACGAGTGCGTCCGTTTCTTGCTTATGCTGGATACCTAGCGCCTGGAGACACCGTTCTTGCCCTTGGGTGCGGCCGTGCCACGCTCTATGGTGCTACCGCGGCCACCGAAACGCCAAGACATACGTATAGAGTTAGTATACCGAGAACATAAAGGGTAAGAAAATGCTACTAAGCGCGGCAATTCAACCTACAACGCCGATAAGCGGAGGATGACGCTACTGAACGGCCAGATTAATACCACCCTAACAAGCGCTCGCGCCCCAGTTGTATGAACCCCGCTTGGGCATAAACCCGCTGAGCAGGCGTATTCTGTTCATCCACCGTGAGAGTTAAGCACTGCGCCCCGGCCTGGGCAGCCAAGCTTTGGGCATGCTCAATAATAACGTGCCCCAGCCCCTGCCCGCGCCATTCCGGAACCAGCCCCATAAGTTGCAGGCTCCACTGCAAAGAGGGGGTGGCGAGCAACAATACTCCTACCGGCTCTTCTTGGTATTCCAGCCAATACCAGTGTTGTGGATAAGCCGAAGTCGCCTGAGATTGGAACCCAGCTAGCAGCGTGCTAACCGGCAGCGCATGGCGCAGCGCTGGGCAATCCAGAGAATCTTCACCTACCCGCGCCAGTAACGCCTGCTGTTCAGCCAGCGTTAACGCCTTGAAAGGGCGTAATCTCAACGGCTGTTGAGGCGCTAGGGCTGCTCGGCATGGCCACGCACGATGCTCTAGGGTGGCCATCGCACGCATACCGCTTTTAATTAACGTGTCTTCCCACGCTGCCCACGGCTCAGTGAGCACCACATGGCAAAGGATGATCGGCTGCTGCTTCACCCACCCCGGCAGGGCACTCAACAGAGCCTGGGCGGCGGCATCGTTATGCCTGGGCAGCCATAGCTGCGCCGTTTGGTTTGCCAGCGGCTGTACCCAGGCAGTCGCGCGTATATATTCGCCTTCCATCGCCACCCACAAACCCTGCCAATCAGACTCAGTCGACGCCGTTAAGGCCTGCTGCAAGCCAGCCTGCAGGGAAGGAGTGTGGACAGCCGCTAAATGCAGCAGCGCTTCGCGTCGTCGATGTGCGGGACAGGGCACCACCTGATAGCGGCTAGCGTGGTGGCGCTGCGCGTCGGATGTCACAACGACTCTCCTTATTTAGTAACCCTAAGGCTTAATCACTTTAAGGCTTAATAAGCCTACGAAAGGATAATATGCCTTTTTACAAGGTTTAAGTTTTCGTTAAGTAATGTCAACGAGAGTATCGGGAAATACGATGGAGATTGCCCGATGGCTCATCTACGTTCACTGCCCTTAACGTCTTTGCGCTGGCAAGAAGCGCTTAACAGACATGATCAAACGCAGCTAAAACAGTTGATACAGGCGCGTTTCGCGCATCAACACAACGCCACGGTCCATCACTTTCTACCGCGCCTATTTGGCCTTTGGCGGCTAGGCAGGATAGCCAACCGCCTTAGAAAAGACTGGCGTTGATCAGCAGGTGTGCCACGATACTGGCTACGTAACCTAACAAAATAGCGGGCACCCAGCGCAAATGCACCGCAAACGTGTAGATACCACGGGCTTGCCCCATCAGCGCTACCCCGGCAGCCGATCCCATGGAGAGCAGGCTGCCCCCCACACCGGCCGTCAGAGTGATCAGCAGCCAGTTGCCTTCCGACATATCCGGCGCCATGGAGAGCACGGCGAACATCACTGGAATGTTATCCACCACCGCTGAGATCAGCCCCAGCACCACGTTGGCCCACACCGGGTCCCAGCCGCCGTAAAGCGTTTCCGAAAGCAGGCTGAGATAGCCCATGAACCCCAGGCCACCCACACACATCACCACCCCGTAGAAGAACAGCAGCGTGTCCCACTCGGAGCGGGCGATACGGCTGAAGATATCGAACGGCACCACGCTGCCTAGCTGCTCCAGCTTTTTCCAATCTCCGCGGCGGGAGTAACGCTCACGTTTGCGCTCCAGCGAACGGGGCAAACTGCGACGCAGGTAATAGCCAAAGAATTGCAGCAGGCCTAGACCAAACATCATGCCCATAGCGGGCGGCAGGTACAGAATCGAGTGGCACAGCACAGAGATCGCCACGGTGATCAAGAACAGTACGATGATGCGCCGGGCGCCCCGCTTCAACCATACGTTCTCGGTGAGCGCAGCGGGCTGACGATTGACGATGAAAAAGTTCATGATCACCGCAGGCACCATGAAATTCACGATGGCAGGTACCAACAGTGCAAAGAAGCCTTCGAAAGGCACCTGACCGGCTTGCCACACCATCAGTGTGGTGATATCGCCAAACGGGCTGAACGCACCACCGGCGTTGGAGGCCACCACCACGTTGACACAGCAGAGGCTGATAAACTTGTTATCCCCCTCGGCGACCTTTAGCACCACCGCACACATCAGCATGGCAGTCGTCATGTTGTTGGCGATGGACGAAATACCGAACGCCAAACAGCCGGTAATCCAGAATAGGCTCCGGTAGCTAAACCCCTTGCGCACCAGCCACGCACGCAGTGCATCGAACACACGACGCTCTTCCATGGCGTTGATGTACGTCATCGCCACCAGGAGGAACAGCAGCAGCTCGGTATACTCGAGCAGCGTCTCTTTGAAGGCGCTCTCTGCCTCATGGGGCATACCTGCTTGTACGTAGACCCACGCGACCATAGCCCAGATCAGGCCAGCAGCCACCAGAACCGGTTTGGATTTACGCATGTGGATGATTTCTTCACTCATGACCAGGGCATAGGCCAGAATGAAAATGGTCACGGAGACAATACCGGCAAGTGAGGTGGTGAGATCGAGGGGGCCAGCAGCAGCAAAAGCAAGAGAAGGAAAAGCGAAGAGGCAGAGTGCGGTCAACAACCAAGCAACGCGGCAAGCGGGATGCCGAGTTGCAAGGACGTTAGGTGGTTTCATAGCAGCGTGATCCTGGCAGGGTTAGAGAATACCGCCACGATAATAAGCACACTAACTATGTGCTGCAACGCAGCGATGGCGCATAAGATGCGACTATTTGCCGCATCTTGTAAAGCGCTTTATTCATCCAACTGCAATTAATTGTGACACGGCACTTATTCGACGGTCACACTCTTGGCAAGGTTACGCGGTTGATCCACATCGGTGCCTTTGAGCACCGCTACGTGATAGCTCAGCAGCTGCAACGGTAGAGTGTAGAGCAGTGGTGCCAGTGCTTCGTGTACTTCAGGAAGTTCCAACACACGGATATCATCTTGAGAGCTGATTCCTACCTTTTGATCGGCAAACACAAATAGCTGGCCGCCGCGGGCGCGCACTTCTTGAAGGTTGGATTTCAGCTTTTCCAACAGGTCATCATTCGGGGCTACTGAAATTACCGGCATCTCGCTATCCACCAGCGCCAGCGGGCCGTGCTTAAGCTCCCCG
The DNA here is from genome assembly GCF_056857535.1 of Vreelandella sp. L-25. Classification (NCBI taxonomy): domain Bacteria; kingdom Pseudomonadati; phylum Pseudomonadota; class Gammaproteobacteria; order Oceanospirillales; family Halomonadaceae; genus Vreelandella; species Vreelandella sp. L-25. The sequence continues at coordinate 47,283 of NZ_JBSXNH010000066.1, read as the reverse complement.
GCAGGATAGGCTTCCGCATGGATATAGGAAATCTCCTTGAGCTTCAGCGCGCCTTCTAAAGCAATGGGGTAGTGCGCCCCACGACCCAGGAAGAGCGCGTGATGCTTCTCTGCAAATGCCTGAGAAAGCACTTCGATCTGCCGATCGAGACCCAACACCTGCTGACAGAGCGCGGGCAGTGCCTGCAGGGCGCCAATGATCTCTGGCTGCTCTGGCTGGCCTTTCGCTTTACTGACCGATAGCGTCAACAGCATCAGCGCAATCAACTGAGTGGTAAAGGCTTTAGTCGAGGCCACACCAATTTCGGGGCCTGCGCGGGTCATCAGCGACATGTCCGACTCCCGCACCAGCGAGCTTCCGGGCACGTTGCAGATCGCCAGCGAGCCGACATAGTTGAGCGTTTTAGCAAAGCGCAGCGCCGCCAGCGTATCGGCCGTTTCTCCAGACTGGGACAGCGTTACAAAGAGCGTGCCTTCCGGCACCACCGGGTGGCGGTAGCGATATTCCGACGCCACTTCGACCTGTACCGGCACCCCAGCATAGCGCTCCAACCAGTAACGCACGACCATGCCTGCATGGTAGCTGGTGCCACAGGCAATAATATGCACATGGCGCGTTTTCTGGAACAGCGCCAGCGCATCCGGCCCAAAACTCTCTACCAACACGCCGTGGCTACTTAAACGCCCTTCCAGCGCGGCACTAATAACGGCGGGCTGCTCAAAAATCTCTTTGAGCATGTAATGACGATATTCGCCTTTGCTAGCCGCACCGTCGCCATGTTCAAAGGTATGGATAGGGCGCTCGACGTCATTGCCTTGGCGATCAACAATGCGAATCACCCCATGCTCACGCAGCTCGACTAAATCGCCCTCTTCCAGATAGATAAAGCGGTCGGTCACTTGAAGCAGCGCCAGCGGATCAGAGGCTAAAAAGGCTTCATCAATACCAACACCTACCACCAAGGGGCTGCCTTGGCGTGCGCCCACGACCACGCCGGGCTCGGCCGCACTCATTACACCCAGGGCGTAGGCACCGCCCAAGCCACTAACAATCTCTTGTGTCGCCTCAAACAGCGTCTTGCCCGTAGCGAGTTTGTCCGCCAGCAGGTGGGCGATCACTTCAGTATCGGTTTCCGAAGTGAACGTGTAACCGCTGCCTTGCAGCGTCTCTTTAATCTGCTCGTAGTTTTCGATAATGCCGTTATGCACCACGGCGACGTTATCGCTGCTGTGGTGCGGATGGGCATTGGCCTCGGAGGGTTTGCCGTGGGTGGCCCAGCGCGTGTGCGCGATACCGCTGTTGCCTGGCAGCGCGGCGGCGTCCAACTGTTCAGCGAGTGCCGCGACTTTGCCCAAAGCCCGGTGACGCGTTAACACACCGCTGTTAAGCACCGTCATGCCAGAAGAATCGTATCCGCGATACTCCAAGCGTTTCAGCCCTTCCAACAAGATTCCCTGCACATTACGCTGCGCAACCGCCGCGACGATGCCACACATAACTTGTTCTCCTAAGGCGCTCTCACGCCGTGTAATCCAACGTGCTAATACGTTTATTTAACCTTTTTAACCGGGCGCGGCCAGTCGGGCTTCTCTAGCTGCCGGCTGCGGGTGACCGCTAATGCATACTCAGTCACATCTTTTGCAATCGTGGAACCAGCGCCCACAGTGGCACCCTTACCTACCGTGACAGGTGCCACTAAGGCAGTGTTGGAGCCGATGAAGGCGTTATCGCCAATTTCGGTGCGATGTTTGTTCACGCCATCGTAGTTGCAGGTAATGGTGCCCGCGCCCACGTTCACATCGCGCCCCAGGCGCGCATCACCCACGTAGCTTAAATGGTTGATTTTACTACCTTCACCCACGTCGGCATTTTTGGTTTCGACAAAATTGCCCACCTTGGCTTTCACGGCTAAGCGCGTGCCAGGACGCAGCCGTGCGTAGGGGCCGACCTGGTTAAGACCCGCCGCCACGGCCGTGTCGATCACGCTGTGGCTGTGAATCTCACTCTCTGCGCCAATGGTGCTGTTTTTGATAATGCAGTAGGGGCCCACCCGCACGCCTTCGCCAAGTTCGACGTCCCCTTCAAAAACACAGCCTACGTCGATGAAGACGTCGTGGCCGCAGGTAAGCTTACCGCGCACATCAATTCTCGCTGGGTCAGCCAAGGCAACGCCTTGGGCCATGAGCGTCTCTGCCGTCTGCTGCTGGTAAGCACGCTCCAAGCGGGCCATTTGCGAGCGGTTATTGACCCCCTCTACCTCGGTGGCGTTATGGGGCTGCGCCGTGGCGACCTTGACGCCTTCGCTGGCTGCCATGGCGATAACGTCCGTCAGGTAGTACTCGCCCTGGGCATTTTCCGCTGATAGCTGGGGCAACCAGCGCTTCAACTGGGCACTGGTCATGGCCATGATGCCGGTGTTGCACTCGTTAATCGCCAGCTGCTCCTCATTAGCATCTTTCTGCTCGACGATCGCCACGGCGTGGCCCTCGGCATCGCGCACGATACGCCCATAGCCACTGGGGTCTTCCAGCGTGACGGTGAGCAGGCCCATGTGCTGCTCATCCACCTTGGCCAGCAGGTCGGCCAACGTATCGCGACGAATTAGCGGCACGTCGCCATACAGTACCAACACGATACCGCTGCCCAACTGAGGCTGCGCCTGAGCCACTGCATGTCCGGTGCCTTTTTGCTCTTCTTGCAGTGCAAACGAGACATCATACTCCGCCAACGCGTCGCGAAGTTGGTCAGCACCATGGCCAATCACCACGTGGGTACGACTCGGGTTCAGGCCACTGGCCGTTGCCAGTACGTGCTCTACCATGGGCTTACCCGCTAGCGTGTGCAGTACTTTGGGCAACTGAGAGCGCATCCGTGTGCCTTTACCTGCGGCTAAGATGACGATATCGAGGTCGTGCATGTCATTCACCTGTTTGCATTTGGCGATTCGCTGAGGAGGCCGTCCAGGGCTCGATGCCCAGTTCATCGATCAGCGCATCACCGAAATAGTTGACGAAGGCGGGGCTCGCCAAGCTACGCCAACGCTCCCCCTCACGTACTAACATCAAAATATTGAGGTTGTTTTCGACGGCCAGCTGCATACCCTGCTCGGTCCCCACGACGGTGAGCGCCGTGGCCCAAGCATCGGCCCAGGCATTGGAGGGGTGGAACACCGATACCGACGCTAGCCGATGCTTGATGGGCTGACCGGTTCGCGGATCCAGAAGATGCGAGAAACGCTCACCATCGACTTCAAAGTAGTTACGGTAATCACCGGAGGTAGCCACCGACATGCCCTCCAACGCAATCACATGTTGCGCTTCCGGTACCCCGCTTTGCGGCACTTCAATGCCGACACGCCAAGGCGTTTGATCTTCGATGTCCCGGTAACCACGGGCAATCAGCCCGCCACCGATATTGACCAGGTAATTATCGATGCCCTGCTGATCCAGATACGCCGCCACGCGATCGGTAGCGTGGCCTTTGGCGACGCCAGAGAGATCGGCAAATACATCCCGGAGGCGACGCGCCTGCATCCGCTGGGTATCCACCTCGACTGCATCGAACCCAATCGTGGCCATGCGCTCGCTTAACTCGGCCTCGCTAGGCACCTCTTCGGGACGTGCCTCGGGACCAAAGCTCCATAGATTCACCACATCGCCAATGGTGATATCAAACGCCCCTTTGCTTGCTTCCGACACCGAGCGGCTTATCGCCAGCACTTCGATCAGCTCGTTAGAGAGCGGCTGCCACTCGTTGAGCGGCGCGTCGTTAAAGGCGACTAGTTCTGAATCGTCACGGTAGGTCGACATCGCTTGGTCAACGTCTTCCATCTCGGCCAATATGCCCTCTTCCAAAGCATTGGCTTCGCCCTGCGTCAGCGGGTCGACCAGAGTAATTTGATAATAGGTGCCAAAAATACCGCCTTCAAAGCGCACTGGTGACTCCAGCGGCCGATCATTTTCTGAACAGCCCGCCAGCAAAACGCCCACCAGCGCCACGACGCCCAGTCGCCTACACGCAGTTTGATAGCCTTTCATCCGATGTCCTTCATTGAACGCGCGGGTTAGAAATGAAAAAACCAGAGTAGCCAGGCACCAAACAGCACGCGGTATACCACGAACGGCTGCATCCCCAGCTTTTTGATTACGACGAGAAAGTAGTGAATACACACGAAGGCGCTGATACCCGATAAAAGCACCCCTATTAGCATAGCGGGTACGTCGATCGAGTGAGGCGCTTTGACGAGATTCACCGCTTCGAGGCCACCGGCGAGCACGATGACGGGAATCGAGAGCAAAAACGAGAAGCGCGCGGCGCCTTCTCGATTCATGCCAACCATCAGCGCCGCGGTCATCGTGATCCCCGAGCGCGACGTACCGGGGATCAGCGCTAATACCTGAGCGCCGCCGATGATCAGTGCGTCTTTTAGCGTCAACTGATACTCGCTGCGGGTACCGCGCATTTTCCAGTCGGCGTAGCCTAGCAGTAAGCCGAACCCTATCAGGCTAAGGCCGATGATCAGCGTCGAGCGCATGTAGCCTGCGATCAGGTCATGGAGGAGAAAGCCGACGATGCACACCGGCAAGGTGGCCACGACTACCCAAAACGCTAGACGCGCATCCTCATTGACGCCATTGCCTCTTACCGCCGTGAGGCTGCTGGCGATCATTTGCCAAATTTCCTGGCGAAAATAGAGGACGACGGCGCTCAAGCTACCCAAGTGGAGTGCCACATCGAACGCGAGACCTTGATCTTCCCAGGTGGTGAGCACCGGCACCAAAATCAGATGAGCGGAGCTGGAAATCGGAAGAAATTCAGTGAGCCCCTGCACCACCGCCAATACTACCACTTGGAGCCAATCCATAGGTCGTCCTGTCTATGTTCTGTGTTGCGTTATGAAATGAGGTCGTCTCACCTGCAGCGGCGCTTAGGATACACATCCCAACTTTCATTGTCCGCACCGGTAACGCCTGAGAATGCACAAGAGGGTATAGAGCTTGCCCGGCGGTAAGCTACAATGGGCGTCTATTGGAAGTATGCGTCCCTGCAGGTACCTCATGACTCAGACCGTAGAAACGCCAGTGGTTCCCAATCGCGAGTTAGATAGCCAAGAGGCTAAGCGCGTAACCTATATCGGCGCTTGGCTGGACGGTTTGCTGAGCATTATCAAAGTCGCCGTTGGTTTTTTTGTCGGCTCTGCTGCGCTGATTGCCGATGGTATCCATTCGCTCTCTGATCTTGTGACCGATGGGTTCGTGCTGGCAGCCATTCACTATGGCCGCCAGGAGCCCGACAACGACCACCACTACGGCCATGGCCGAATCGAAACCCTCACCACGCTGCTATTAGGCAGCGTCCTAATCTTCGTGGCGGGGGGTATTGCGTGGTCAAGCGTGGATCGCCTGTTGAGCGGCACAGAAGTGGGCGCCCCGGGGGCGCTTGCGATCGTCATCGCCATACTGGCACTGATTAGCAAAGAGTGGATTTTTCGCTACACCATGCGGGTCGCGAAACGCTTGAAATCCAAGCTTTTAGAAGCCAACGCTTGGCACTCGCGCAGCGACGCACTTTCAACCGCCGTGGTGCTGGTGGCTTTAGTAGGCGCACAGTTTGGCTTGGGCTGGCTAGATGCTGTGGCCGCCATTATCGTTGGCCTGATGGTCGGTAAAGTGGGTTTAGACCTGTTGTGGGAGTCCGCTCGCGAACTGGTCGACACCGCACTCCCCGAAACAGTACAGCAGCAGATGCATGACGTGGCGTGTAGCGTCCCCGGCGTGGATAGCGTGCACGACCTGCGCACCCGTCAATCGGCAGGTTGGGTGATGGTCGATCTGCATGTGGTGGTGGGGCCTAAAATTACCGTCTCGGAAGCTCATGAAATCGGTAATGAAGTGAGCCGCCGTTTGCGCCACGAGTTTCCTTTGCTCACAGATGTTATCTTCCACGTTGACCCAGAAGATGACGCCGGTGAAGGCGACCCCAGCCGCTTGCCCGGCCTGCCGCTGCGTCCAGAAGTGGAAGCGGCGCTGAACGAGCGCTGGTACAAACATCCGGTATGGCGCACGCTGAACGAGCTACAGCTCCACTACTTAGAAGATAAGGTATCGGTATCGCTGATTATTGGCGACGCCGTTCACCAGCCGCCTCAGTGTTTGGCGAGCCAGCTCAAGGCGCTCGCCAGCGACATCGAGTGGCTGGGTCATGTGGAGGTCATGTTCATCACCCGTGCTGCCAGCAGCGCCATGCGCTAGGTTCGGCTAGGCGCTGGCCAGCACGGCGGTGGCAATGCTGAAATAGATCAGCACCCCCGAGGCGTCGATGAGCGTGGTCACCAGCGGCGCAGACGCGGTGGCCGGGTCCACGTTGAAGCGCTCCAGCACGAACGGTAAACACATGCCGATCAAGCTGCCAAACAGCACGATGGTCACCATACTGAGCGCGACGATGATGGCCACCGCTTCACCGCCGCGCACAATCCCAATCGGGGCAACGGCAATCGCCATGGTCAGCCCTAATGATCCCGCCACCAACAGCTCACGTCCGAGCATCTTGCTCCAATCCTTTACGCCCACATCTCCAGTGGCCATGCCACGCACCATCAGCGTCGCTGCCTGCGCCCCCGCATTGCCACCGCTGCCAATCAGTAGTGGTAAGAAGAAGACCAGCGCCACTTGCGCGGCGATGGTGTCCTCGAAATAGGCAATGCCGGCCCCTGAAAAGAGGTTGGCAAACACCAGCAGAACCAGCCAGAACACCCGCTTGCGATAAAGGCTCCACAGCGGTACTCGGCTCACGCCATCCTCTAACTGCCCGATGGACATCCCTTTGTGGATATCTTCGGTGGCCTCTGACTCAGCAACATCCATGGCATCATCGTGAGTCACGATGCCTACCATACGGCCATCGGCATCAACCACGGGCAGCGCCAGTAAGTCATACCGAGCCACAATTCTCGCCACCTCCTCCTGCGCTTTATCCACAGGGATTTTGATGACATCTTTGATCATGATGTCATCCACCAACGCCCCAGGGCGCGCGACCATCAGTTGACGCAGCGACATGGTGCCGATCAGATGGCCATCATTATCCAGCACGTAAAGCTGGTAGACCGTTTCCGCATCAGGGGCGGTTTGGCGCACGCGCATCATTGCTTGTGACACCGTCATGCCACTGGCTATGGCAACATAGTCAGAGGTCATGATGGCGCCGGCAGTGCCCTCTTCATAGCTCGCCAAGCGCTTGAGATCCTCGCGCTCCTGGTGCGCCATACGACGCAACAGCGCTTCGCGACGGTCTTCCCCAAGCCGGTTGAACAAATCCGCCCGCTCGTCGGAGCCCATCTCTTCGAGCAGTTTGAGCACCTGGCTATCGGACAGCTCTCCCACCACCTCGAGCTGGCTCTCTTTGGGTAGATAGCCCAACACATTGGCGGCTCGCTCGGTGGAGAGAATGTCCAACACCGTCAAAGCGGCGCTTAACTCCTCATCCTCTTCGATCAGCTCTTCGAGCACTTCGCCAATATCAGCCGAGCGGATTTCGGCGAGGCGTTCCGCCAATTGCGACTTACTGGGATCTTCCTTGACCAGCTCATCGAGAAGCTCGGTCTTCAACGCCTGTAAGGCTTCTTCGTTTAGCGCCATCGCTCGCTCCTGAGACGTTCAACTCTGGGATGACTCACCCGCATATTAACAGACAAAAAAAACGCCCCTTAAACCCTGAATCGGGTTTAAGGGGCGTTTGATTACGCAGAGCGTCTAACTAGCCTTTACCCGCCTTTTTACGCAGCTGCTGAATCGTTCGCAGCTGTGCAACGGCTTCGGCAAGTTCAGCGGCAGCACGGGTATAATCCAGCTCCGCTGACTTCTCGTTAAAGGCTTTCAGCGCCTGCTGACGCGCTTCCTCGGCAGCGGCCTCGTCGAGGTCGCTGGCACGCGCCGCAGCGTCTGCCAGGATCGTCACGACATCTGGCTGGACTTCCATGAAGCCGCCAGAGACAAAGAAGTTCTCTTCCTTGCCATCATCGTGGATCACGCGGATCGGGCCCGGCTGAAGCTCGGTCAGCAGCGGGGCGTGCCCCGGCAAAATGCCGAGGTCACCCATCATCCCGGAAGCAATCACCTGCTCAACCTTACCTGAGAAGATGGATGCTTCTGCGCTGACGATATTGCAAGTGAAGCTATTCGCCATAGCGAATCCCCCTAATGGACGGGATTACTTCTTCATCTGGTTGGCTTTTTCGACAGCTTCGTCGATGGAGCCGACCATGTAGAAGGCCTGTTCCGGCAGATCGTCGTAGTCACCCGCGAGGATGCCCTGGAAGCCACGAATGGTGTCTTTCAGCGACACGTACTTACCGGGCGAGCCCGTGAAGACCTCGGCCACGAAGAACGGCTGCGACAGGAAGCGCTGGATCTTACGCGCACGGGCAACGGCCAGCTTGTCTTCGTCAGACAGCTCGTCCATACCCAGAATCGCGATGATGTCCTTCAGTTCCTTGTAACGCTGCAGAACGTTCTGCACGCCACGCGCTACGTCGTAGTGCTCTTCACCGACGACCAGCGGGTCCAGCTGACGTGAGGTGGAGTCCAGCGGGTCGATCGCGGGGTAGATACCCAGCTCGGCGATGGAACGCGCCAGTACCACGGTCGCATCTAGGTGCGAGAAGGTGGTGGCTGGCGATGGGTCGGTCAAGTCATCCGCCGGGACGTAAACGGCCTGTACGGAAGTGATAGAGCCCGTTTTGGTCGAGGTGATACGTTCCTGCAGAACGCCCATCTCTTCGGCCAGCGTCGGCTGATAACCTACCGCAGACGGCATACGACCCAGCAGGGCGGATACTTCGGTACCGGCCAGGGTGTAACGGTAGATGTTGTCGACGAACAGCAGAACGTCGCGGCCTTCATCACGGAATTTTTCCGCAATGGTCAAACCGGTCAGCGCCACGCGAAGACGGTTACCGGGCGGCTCGTTCATCTGACCGTAGACCAGCGCTACCTTATCGATAACGTTGGATTCGGTCATTTCGTGATAGAAGTCGTTACCCTCACGCGTACGCTCACCGACACCAGCGAATACAGAGTAGCCGCTGTGCTCGGTGGCGATGTTGCGGATAAGCTCCATCATGTTAACGGTTTTACCAACACCCGCACCGCCGAACAGACCAACCTTACCGCCTTTCGCGAAGGGGCAGACCAGATCGATGACCTTGATACCGGTCTCGAGCAGCTCGTTAGACGCTGCCTGATCGGCATAGCTCGGCGCTTTTCGGTGGATCGGCATACGCTCTTGCTCACCGATCTCACCTGCTTCGTCGATCGGCTCGCCGAGTACGTTCATGATGCGACCCAGCGTTTCCTTACCGACCGGTACGGAAATCGCGGCACCTGTGTTGGTTACGTCCAAGCCACGTTTCAAGCCCTCGGTGGAGCCCATGGCAATGGCGCGTACTACGCCGTCGCCCAGCTGCTGCTGGACTTCGAGGATGGTCTCAACGTTGGAGACCTTCAGCGCGTCGTAGACCTTGGGCACAGAGTCCCGCGGAAACTCTACGTCAATCACCGCGCCGATGATTTGTACGATACGTCCGCTCATCTTGGTTCCTCTCAAAAACCTGCAAATGAAACCTGTTTGCCGGGAGCCACCTTAGCGATGGCAGGCTCCCTTGGCGTTATACGGCTGAAGCGCCGCCGACGATCTCGGAAATTTCCTGGGTGATGGCGGCCTGACGGGCCTTGTTGTACACCATCTCCAGATCGTCGATCAGGTTGCCCGCGTTATCAGTGGCACTCTTCATAGCGATCATTCGGGCGGCCTGTTCGCACGCACCGTTTTCGACTACCGCCTGATACACCTGCGATTCGATGAATCGAACCAACAGGCCGTCTAACAACGCCTTGGCATCCGGTTCATACAGGTAGTCCCAGCTTCCGGGACGGGCGTTTTCTTCGTCATGCTTAGCGTCATCGCCCATGTCAGGCGACAGCGGAAGAAGCTGACGCACGACGGGCCGCTGGGTCATGGTGTTGACGAACTCGTTATACACCACGTACAGACGATCCAGGCGTCCTTCGTCATACGCTTCGAGCATGACCTTGACACTACCGATCAGACCCTCGACGGTCGGTGCTTCCCCCAGTCCGCTCTTGGCCGCAATCAAGTTGCCGCCATAGTTACGGAAGAAAGCACCGGCTTTCGAACCGAGGGCACAGAAGTCCAGCTCAGCGCCTTGCTGTTTCCAGGCAACGGCGTCTTTCACCACTGCCTTGAACAGGTTGACGTTCAAGCCGCCACACAGGCCACGATCGGTGGAGACCACAATGTAACCAACACGCTTTACCTCGTTACGCTCGACCATATAGTCGTGCTTGTACTCGGGGTTTGCGTCGGCAATGTGGCCTACCACGTTACGAATCTGCTTGGCGTACGGCTGGCCAGCCTTCATCAGATCTTGCGCTTTACGCATTTTCGATGCAGCCACCATTTCCATGGCACTGGTAATCTTCTGCGTATTTTTAATGCTCCCGATCTGGGTGCGTATCTCTTTTGCAGCTGCCATAGCGATCTACCTTTCGTTCGTGGCTCTCAGAAAGCATGCAAGCCCACCCGCAGGCGGGCCGGACATTACCAGCTCTGAGTCGCCTTGAACTTCTCGAGACCTGACTTCAAGCCGTCCTGAATCTCGCCGTTGTAGTCGCCGGTCTGGTTGATCTTATCGAGCAGCTCGCTGTGCTCAGACTTCATGTAATCGTGCAGAGCACGTTCGAAGTCCAGCACCTTATCGACGCTCACGTCGTCCAGGTGGCCTTCGTTAGCGGCGTACAGAGACAGCGCCATTTCCGCCACTGACATCGGCGAGTACTGCTTCTGCTTCATCAGTTCGGTCACGCGTTGGCCGTGCTCGAGCTGCTTGCGCGTCGCTTCATCAAGGTCAGAGGCAAACTGCGAGAACGCCGCCAGTTCACGATACTGAGCCAGGGCTAGACGAACACCGCCACCCAGCTTCTTGATGATTTTGGTCTGCGCAGCACCACCTACACGAGAAACCGAGAGACCTGCGTTAATCGCCGGACGAATACCGGAGTTAAACAGGTTGGTTTCCAAGAAGATCTGACCATCGGTGATGGAGATAACGTTGGTCGGAACGAACGCCGATACGTCACCACCTTGTGTTTCGATGATCGGCAGTGCGGTCAAGGAACCGGTTTTGCCTTTCACTTCACCGTTGGTGAACTTCTCAACGTAGTCAGCGTTAACACGCGCAGCGCGCTCCAGCAGACGTGAGTGGAGATAGAAAACGTCACCCGGGTAAGCTTCACGGCCCGGCGGACGACGCAGCAGCAGCGATACCTGACGGTATGCAACGGCCTGCTTGGAAAGATCGTCATACACGATCAGTGCGTCTTCACCACGGTCACGGAAGTACTCGCCCATGGTGCAACCAGAGTAAGCGGCCAGGAACTGCATCGGTGCCGGATCGGCAGCGCCTGCAGCGACGATGATGGTGTGTTCCAACGCGCCGTGCTCTTCGAGCTTGCGAACAACGTTAGCAATGGTCGACTGCTTCTGACCAATCGCTACGTAGACACAGGTCACGCCTTTGCCTTTCTGGTTGATGATCGCATCGATGGCAATGGCAGATTTACCAATCTGACGGTCACCGATGATCAGCTCACGCTGACCACGACCGATTGGCACCATGGCATCGATAGATTTCAAACCAGTTTGGATCGGCTCATCAACGGACTGACGGGTGATAACGCCGGGCGCTACTTTTTCTACCGCGTCGGTCATTTTAGCGTTGATACCGCCCTTGCCATCGATGGGATTACCCAGCGCATCGACAACACGACCAATCAGCTCAGGACCTACCGGTACTTCAAGGATACGACCGGTACATTTAGCGGTCATACCTTCTTCAAGCTGCAGGTAGTCACCCAGGACAACAGCACCGACGGAGTCACGCTCCAGGTTCAGTACCATGCCGAAAATGCTGTTGGGGAATTCAATCATTTCACCAAACATCGCGTCTTCGAGGCCGTGAATTTTCACGATACCGTCGGAAACGCTGACGATGGTGCCCTGATTACGGGCTTCGGATGCGACGTCAAGCTTCTCAATTCGCTGCTTGATGATGTCGCTGATCTCGGAAGGATTCAGTTGCTGCATGCCATGTCCCTCAGACTCAAGCGGTCAGCGCTTCGGAAAGCCGGTTCAATCGACCACGCACCGACCCGTCAATGACGGTGTCGCCGGCACGCAGGATGACACCGCCGATAAGCGACTTGTCCACCTGAGTAGTAATGGAGATTTCGCGATTTAGACGTTTCTTGAGCGCGTTGCCTAGCTTGGTCTTCTGCTTGCTGTCCAGCTTATAAGCTGAAACCACAGTGACGTCGATACGCTGTTCATGCTCTGCGCGAAGGTGTTCAAACTGGTCAGCAATAGCATCCAACGCCGCTAAGCGACGCTGATCGGCCAAGGTGGTCAGAAAGCGTTTAAACGCATCGTCTGCGTTGTCGCCCAGTATGTCTGCTACTAACGACACTTTCTGTTCACTGCTGAGTTTGGGGCTACCTAGCAGGCCAGCAACTTGGCGATCGATGACGATTGATCCCGCCATTGCCAGTGCCTGCGACCAAGCGTCAAGCGCTTGGTGATCGCGCGCGTATTCAAACGCCGCTTTGGCGTAAGGACGAGCGACGGTAGATTGTTCCGCCATGGGTCACCTCCTTACAGTTCAGCGGCAAGCTTATCAAGCAAGTCGCGGTGCGCTTTCTCGTCAACAGAGGCTTCAAGAACACGCTCAGCGCCTACGATCGCAAGGTGGGAAACCTGTGCACGCAGTTCGTCTTTCGCGCGATTAATTTCTTGCTCAATTTCTGACCGAGCATTAGCCACTAAACGTTCGCCTTCAGCACGCGCTTGTTCACGTGCCTCTTCGATCATTTGGGCAGAGCGCTTATTCGCTTGCTCGAGAATTTGAGATGCCTGTTCCTTGCTCTCGCGTAGCGTCTGTTCAGCACGCTCTTGAGCTAGCTCAAGATCACGGGTAGCACGGCTAGCTGCGTCCAAGCCATCAGCAATTTTCTTTTGACGCTCGTGAAGCGCGTTGCTGATCGGAGGCCACACATACTTTATGCAAAACCAGACAAAGATCGCGAAGGCGATCGTCTGCCCGATAAGCGTCATGTTGATATTCACAGGGATGTACCTCTGACAAATTCGTGGCGACCGGAGTGAAACAAAACCGAGCGGGTTAGCCGCTCGGCGATGCAATCATTAACCGGCAACAACGAAGATCAGGTACATCGCGATACCAACACCGATCATCGGAACGGCGTCCAGCAGACCGGCCATCAGGAAGGTTTTGGTCTGCAGTTGGTCGCCCAGCTCAGGTTGACGTGCAGTGGACTCGATCAGTTTGCCACCGAGGATAGCGAAACCGATACCGGTGCCCAAAGCGCCCAAGCCGATCATGATGGAGGCAGCAATGTAGATAAGTTCCATGGTAATGCTCCTAGTTTTTCAAGTTTAAGTGCAAGGTTGAGGGTTAAGGTTAAGGGTTAATCTCACGCAAGCGGTGCGCTTAGTGATGCTCGTGAGCAGCACTGAGGTACACGACGGACAGAACAGTAAAAATGAATGCCTGCAGGACAACGATCAGAATATGGAAAATCGCCCACGGCACATCCAACAGCCAAATTGCCCAGAACGGCAGCATGGCAATCAGAATGAAGATAACTTCACCCGCAAACATGTTGCCGAATAGACGCATTGCCAAGCTGAACGGCTTCACCAGCAGAGCGACAATTTCAAGCAACAGGTTGAAAGGAATCAGCGCCCAATGGTTGAACGGCGTCAACGACAGCTCCTTGGCAAATCCACCTACGCCTTTCACTTTGAAGCTGTAGTAGAGAATGAGGCCAAAGACGCCCAACGCTAAGCCTAGGGTGGCGTTAACGTCTGTTGTCGGCACGATTTTCATATAATCGACGCCTAACTTGCTGAACAACACCGGGAAGTAATCGACCGGAATGATTTTCAGCGTGTTCATGAAGAGAATCCACACGAACAGCGTCAGCGCTAGAGGGGCAATAATAGGATTGTGCCCCTTGAACGCACCTTTAATCATGTCTTCTACGAACTCGAAGACCATCTCAACGGCGTTTTGCAAACCGCCAGGCACCCCAGTAGTCGCCATTTTACCGGCTTTACGGAATAGGAAAATGAACAGCAAGCCCATGGCAATCGACCAGCCCATGGTATCCAAGTGGATCGCCCAAAAGCCCATTTCACTTGCTTCTTCAGCAGAGTGCGCCAACGACCAGCCATTCTCTGGGTGCTTACCAAAGGTTAAATTCTGCAAGTGGTGCTGGATATAGTAAGTCGTTGAGACTTCGTTACCTGCGGCCATAGACATGTCACCTCAATTAGTTGCGCGGTGCCTTAGCATCAGCAATGGAGCCAGCCAATGTGTCAGAACAATCGCGACATAAGCGCTAAAAAAGAAAGCTGGGTTTGAGGGGGGCACGGCAACAAATACGGCTGTAAAGAGTGCCACCGTCAAACCAAACTTACCTGCCTCGGCGCGCAGCAGCATCGCTGACCGCTGAGAAACGTTCGTATGTAAAAACCCCATCCGATAGACAAAAAAGGCATGTGGCAACAATGCGACAAGGGCGCCTTTCAGTACTGAGGTCACGCCCGCTAGCTGTGTCGATGAATACGCAAGCAACATAGCCATCAGCGTCACTAGCAGTTGAATAATGGCCAACCGTAGGATGTACGCTTTACGTCGCTGGGTCTCAATTCGCTGCATATTTCCCCAGTACGTCAAATGAACGGCCATTATTGCTTTGGCAGATAGGTGACTTAACACCAACCTGCACAAATCTTGCGCGATTATAGGGAAGCGCTATCACACCTTCAACCGAAGTTGCACGGAATTCGCGCGTTTCAGCCTCGACTTGCGACCAAAGGGCTAAAAATAGGCCGTATCTTTCATTAGCGTGCTATTTAATATGCGCTAGAATTCCATCCAGCTCTTCAAGGCTTGTATAACGAATAGTGACTCGGCCTTTGCCTTTTTGACCATGATCAATCGAAACAGGCGCGCCGAGAAGCTCGCCCAGATGGGTTTCTAAGCGGGCCACATCAGGTGTTTTGGCTGACTGCTTGGCAGAAGATACAGGCGCCTGATGGGTTTGCACCTTTTTCACCAGCGCTTCGGTGTCGCGCACGGTAAGGTCTTTATTGACCACTTCATGGGCGACTTGGCGCTGCTGTGCACTGGTTAACGAGAGCAGTGCGCGAGCGTGACCCATATCTAAATCGCCCCGTTCTAGCAGGGTTTGCACCTCTGGGTCGAGGGCCAGCAGACGAAGTAAGTTGGCAACCTGGGTACGAGACTTACCCACTGCATCAGCAATCTGTTGCTGAGTGAGCTCAAATTCATCGCCCAAACGCTTCAGCGCAATCGCTTCTTCAATCGCGTTGAGGTTTTCCCGCTGGATGTTTTCAATCAGCGCTAAGGCCAGCGCGACTTCATCACTCACATGGCGTATGACCGCCGGAATAACGTCCAGCTCGGCCAGTTGCGCGGCGCGCCAGCGGCGCTCACCGGCAATAATTTCATAGCGGTCTTTACCTACCGGACGCACCACGATGGGCTGCATCACGCCTTGGGCACGGATCGAGTCGGCAAGCTCTTCCAGGGCTTCAGGCTGGATGTCTCGGCGCGGCTGATACTTCCCGCGCATCAGTTGCCCAAGTGGCAGACGCTCCAGGCGTTCAGCCATTGCGTCATCTGCGTCATCCACCGCCACGTCTGGCATCGGGGCGTCGGCGCTCTCAAGCGTTGCGCCACCGGTCAGGTCTAAACTGTCACGACGACGTGCGCCCGCACCAATCAGGGCATCCAGGCCACGTCCTAGCGCGCGTTTACGCGTCATTCGCTTTCCCTCGTACTTTTAACGTTACGTGCTTTGAACGCTACAGCGGCAACCGTTACAACGACAGACGCCGAATCATCTCTTTGGCCAGCACGCGATAGGCTTGGCTACCCCGCGAAAAACGCGCGTATTGGGTGACCGGTACGCCGTGGCTTGGCGCTTCAGCGACTTTCACGTTGCGCGGAATCGTCGTTTTCAAAAGCGCATCGCCGAAAAAATCGCGTAGCTGCTTATCTACTTCGCGGGTGAGACTGGTGCGCTTATCGTACATGGTGCGCAGAATCCCGGAGACAGCAAGCTCAGGATTCACGCTTTGTTTGATCTGCTCCACCGTATCCAGCAGCGCCGAGAGCCCCTCTAGGGCGTAAAACTCACACTGTAGCGGAATCAGTACGCCATGGGCGGCGGTGAGTGCATTCACTGTCAGCATATTCAGCGACGGCGGGCAGTCGATCAGCACCACGTCATAATCGTCCGCGACGCTGGCGAGCGCGAGCGATAGGCGGCTTTGACGCTGATCGCTATCCAGTAATTCGACTTCTGCTGCAGTGAGGTCGCCGTTACCGGGTAGAACATCGTAGTGAACCGGCAGCCCGCGAACGATAACCTCTCCTGCTTTGGCTTCACCAAGCAACACGTCCAGCACGCTTTTCTCAAGATCGTACTTATCGATCCCGCTGCCCATGCTGGCATGGCCCTGTGGATCCAAGTCCACCAGCAGTACGCGGCGGTCAAGAGCAGCCAGGCTGGCGGCCAGGTTAACGGCTGAAGTGGTCTTGCCCACGCCGCCTTTTTGGTTGGTCAGGGCAATGATCTGGCTCACTACTCAACTCCTTTTGGGGTCAGGATCAACAGCTGCCGCTCGGCCGTTTCAAAGGGTACATTCAACAGGTGGCGCTCGCTGAGTTCAATGCCTTCCGGCAGGTTACGCAGCTCGTCATCAGCACCGGGGCCTTTCATTGCTAGCCACTGGCCATTTGCAGATGGCAGGGGGCGCGTTAGCGTCACGAAATCCACCAAACTGGCAAACGCACGTGAGATCACCTGATCAAAGTGCTGGCCGGTGAACTGCTCTACCCGTGCCTGAGTAGGCGTCACGTTGGTCAGCGACAGCTCCATCACCGCTTGGCGCTGGAAGCGGACTTTCTTGCCATTGCTATCCAGCAGCGTCACCTGAAGTTCGGGCTTCATAATCGCGAGTACCAAGCCGGGTAACCCAGGCCCTGCCCCCACATCCAGCAGCGTTGGGCCGTGAACGTAGGGAGCAACGGCGGCGCTATCCAGTACGTGACGCGAGACCATTTCTTCAACATCACGCACTGCGGTGAGGTTATAAGCCCGGTTCCACTTGTGCAACAGCGCCAGTAAACCAAGCAGCTGCTCTCTCTGTTCAGCGCTGATGATTACTCCCAGCGCCGATAGGCCTTGATCAAGTCGTGGTGCAACGCCATTGGGTAAGCTGTTGACCAGCGGCTGGAGTCGACTCATCCGTTGGCCACCTCGGCGTTGGTAATCAGGCGGCGTTTTTTCAGATGCACGAGCAGAATCGATATGGCTGCGGGCGTTACCCCAGAAATCCTGGCTGCATGTGCAAGGGTTTCTGGACGGGTGTCGCTGAGTTTTTGGCGAATCTCGTTGGAGAGACCTTCCACCCGGTGATAATCAAGTTCCGCAGGCAGCGGCGTAGCTTCATGACGCTTAAGCTTATCGATCTCATCCTGCTGACGATCAATATAGCCCTGATATTTGGCTTGAATTTGCACCTGTTCGGCCACGGCTTCGTCGTGTACGTCACCGCTTTCCATACCGGGGAGCGAGGTAATATCGGCATACGTTAGCTCAGGGCGTTTCAGCAAATCGCTTAAGCAGTACTCTCGGGGTAGCGGCCTGCCGGTTTTTTCAGTGATTTTTTCCGCCGCCGGGCTATTGGGCTGCACCCAAGTGGTGGCCAAGCGTGCAGTTTCCCGCTCGATGGCTTCGCGCTTTTGACTAAACGCTGCCCAGCGCGTGTCGTCTACCAAGCCTAGCTCGCGGCCTTTTTCGGTTAAACGCAGATCAGCATTGTCTTCACGCAGCAGCAGTCGATACTCCGCCCGAGAAGTAAACATGCGGTAGGGCTCTTTGGTGCCCATGGTGATTAAGTCGTCTACCAAAACGCCGAGGTAGGCTTCATCACGGCGGGGGTACCAAGCGTCGAGCTGTTTAGCGCGGCGAGCGGCGTTTAAGCCCGCCAGTAGCCCTTGAGCGCCCGCTTCTTCATACCCGGTTGTGCCGTTGATCTGTCCGGCAAAAAACAGGTTGTGGATAAATTTGGTTTCCAGCGAGTGTTTCAAATCCCGCGGATCAAAGAAATCGTACTCAATGGCATAGCCAGGACGCGTGATGTGCGCGTTTTCTAACCCTTTGATCGAGCGCACCACCTGCAGCTGCACATCAAACGGCAGCGAGGTCGAGATGCCGTTGGGATAGAGCTCATGGGTATCCAGGCCTTCAGGCTCGATGAACACCTGATGGCTCGATTTGTCGGCAAAGCGGTGCACTTTGTCTTCAATTGAGGGGCAGTAGCGCGGGCCGATCCCTTCAATCACGCCAGAGTACATTGGCGAGCGATCCAAGTTACCCAGAATAATCTCGTGGGTACGCTCGTTGGTGTGCGCGATATGGCAACTTACCTGCTGGGGATGCATCTCCCGCGAGCCGAGGTAAGACATCACCGGCGTTGGGGTATCGCCCGGCTGCTCTTCCAACTGCGAAAAATCGACGGTTTTGGCATCGATACGCGGCGGCGTGCCGGTTTTGAGCCGGTCAACGTGAAACGGCAACGCACGCAGTCGTTCTGCCAGCGCGTTGGAGGGCGGATCACCCGCGCGGCCTCCGCGGCTTTGATCCAACCCGATGTGGATAACGCCACCGAGGAAAGTACCGGTTGAGAGCACGACCGATTCCGCGTGAAAGCGAATGCCGGTTTCAGTTACGACGCCGCGCACGGTGTCGTTATCCACAATGAGATCACCTGCTGCCTGCTGAAAAATTGTCAGGTTGGGTTGGTTTTCCAGCATCCCGCGAATGGCGGCTTTGTAGCGGATACGGTCGGCTTGGGCACGGGTTGCGCGCACCGCTGGCCCTTTGCGTGCGTTGAGCACGCGAAACTGGATGCCGCCTAAATCCGTGGCTAGCCCCATTGCACCGCCGAGCGCATCAATTTCTTTCACCAAATGGCTTTTGCCGATGCCGCCAATGGCGGGATTGCACGACATTTGGCCAAGCGTCTCGATGTTGTGGGTTAGCAATAGGGTTTGACAGCCCATACGAGCAGAGGCCAGTGCGGCTTCAGTTCCCGCATGGCCACCGCCGATGACAATCACGTCAAAGCGGTCGGGGTAGTTCAAGTGACACCTCGTCTTGTGCCTGTTGGCACGGATGATGTGGTCAGCATATCGGCGCTGATGGAATAAGCCCGCCAGTATAAACCTCCTGTGGGTAACCGTCAGGTTTTTCCACACCCCGGTTTAAGGGTTCTGTCTTTATTAATAACAAAATAAAAATAAATAAGAGAAATTCTGTTGATGTAGTAATTACTGGTGTGGACAAAATCTGTTGATAAGTCAATTTATTTTATATTTATCAATATACTAAATTGTTGACCTTTGCGTGATTAAAGCGCGGAGTGCCTGCGTAGAAACGGTGGCAGGGCTGTGGATTAAACATCAACTTACCCACAGCTCTGCCTGGCAACGGGTTATCCACCTACAGATACCGTGCTTGTCACCGTAGCTGTGAACAAGGCGGTCGATACGGCCGTATCCCTTGGAGAGGTGCTCATGCTGGGGGCTGTAGCGATGTAAGAGGGTGTTTGTAAAAAATAGTATCCACAGGCAAAAAAAATGGCCTGTCAGCAAGACAGGCCATTGGGTGAATTGTTTTCGTGCTCTGTTTACCCCGAATGGAGCAAAGATCGAGGGCGCATCAGTGCTTGAGCACCCGCGCTAAAAACGACTGAGTGCGTTCGTGTTGAGGGGAATCGAAGAGCTGCTCAGGGGTACCTTGTTCGGCAATTTCGCCTTTATGGATAAAGATGATGCGGTCGGCTACCTCACGTGCAAAGCCCATCTCGTGGGTAACAATCACCATGGTCATCCCCTCTTTGGCAAGCTCCCGCATGGCGTCTAGCACTTCGCCAATCATCTCGGGGTCAAGGGCTGAGGTTGGCTCATCAAACAGCATGAGGCGCGGCTCCATGGCCAACGCACGCGCCAGCGCCACACGCTGCTGCTGGCCACCGGAGAGCTGGCTGGGGTACTTATTTGCCTGGTCGGCAATACCTACGCGATCAAGTAGCCGCTTGGCAGTCTCTTCGGCATCCTGACGGCTCCAGCCACGCACCTTCATCGGTGCGAGAGTGACGTTATCGAGCACGCTAAGATGCGGGAACAGATTGAACTGCTGAAACACCATGCCCACTTCGGTGCGGATGGTTTGTAGCGCCTGACTGCTTTTACCGTTCGGTAGCAGCGTATTGCCGTCCACATCCAAGCTGCCTGACTGAAACTCTTCTAAGCCGTTGATACAGCGAATGAGTGTGGATTTACCCGAGCCGCTGGCCCCGATGACCACGACGACTTCACCAGGCACAATTTCCAGGTCGATATCTTTGAGTACGTGCAGGCTGCCAAAGTGCTTGTGGAGCTTTTGCATACGCACAATGGGCGTTTGAGTAGAAGTCATTGTGCGCTCCTTATTGTCCGGCGAGGCCGCGGCGCTCGATTTGGCGCAGCACCAGTGAGAGGGTCCAGGTAATGGCGAGATACATCAGTGCCACCATGAAGTAGACCTCCAGCGCGGTGAAGGTGGTGGCGATATAGATCTGCCCTTGGCGTACCAGCTCACTGACCCCGATAACCGAAAAAAGCGAGGTATCTTTGATACTGATAATGCCCTGGTTACCCAGCGGTGGAATCATACGGCGCAGTGCCTGCGGCCAGATCACATAGCGGAACGCCTGCACCCGAGAGAGGCCAAGCGATAGCGATGCTTCCCGCTGGCCGCGCTCGATGGACTGAACGCCGCCGCGCACAATTTCAGAGATATAGGCACCGGAGTTGACGGCAATGGCCGCTATACCCGCTACCAGGGCGTTGATGGGCCCACCCAACAGTTGCGGCAAGCCGTAAAAGATAAACAGCACTTGGACCAAAATAGGGGTGCCGCGGAATACTTCAACATACACAACCGCAGGCCAGCGCAGCCAGCGTACCGGGCTAATACGCAGTAACCCAAAGAAAATACCGATGAAAAAACCAATCGCCAGGCCGCCAAATGAAATCAGTAGCGTCCAGGGAATACCGGGTAACAAGTAGGGGATCGACCCGAACGCAGCCGACCAATCAAACTGAAAGTTAACGTCCACGCGTTATCTCCAGGCAAGGGGAACAACGACACAGGGCCGGGGGTAAATGGCCGCCCAGCCCTGTGGTGAGAGTCGCTTTAAGCGTTGGTTATGGCATATAGCGCTAATTACTCAGCGCTGGGTGCTTCACCGAACCACTTTGTGTAGATCTCATCGTAGGTGCCGTCTTCACGCATAGCGGCCAGCGCTTCGTTGGTCGGCTCTACCCACTCGCTGCCTTTGTGAAATACGATGCCGTACTGCTGACCTTCGTACAGCGGGCCGACGACTTTAGTGCGACCTTCGCCACGGGTTTGTGAGAAGTAAGCCACGTTTGGTGCATCATAAAACACGGCGTCTACGTTGCGGCCCAGCAGCGCCATGTACATATCAGCGGTGCCTGGGTAGGGCGTGATATCGGCGTCTTCGCCAAGCTCTTGTTGTAAGAAGTCGTAGCTGGTGGAGCCGATTTTGGTGGCCACTGACAGTCCTTCGAGATCCTCGATGGAGGAGACCTCTTCGTTATCAGCACGTACGATGATTTGCAGACCGGAGTCGTAGTAGGGATCAGAGAAGTCAACGACCTGAGCACGCTCTTCGGTGATGGTCGTGCCAGCAATGGCAATTTCCTGGCTGCCGGTTTGCACCGCAGGAATGATGCCCGAGAACTCCATGGTGGTGAGGTTGACGTCAAAGCCAGCGCGATCAGCGACTTCATTGATGATGTCCATATCAAAACCGATCATTTCACCGGTCTCGGGGTCGAGCATTTCGAAAGGCACAAAGCTTGGGTCAGTGGCCACGTTGACGGTAGGCGTTTGCGCAAACGCAGTGGTACTGCCCAAACCCAGTGTGATGGCGGCCGCAATAGTAGAGGTAGTGAATAGGTGTTTCATTAGTTTCCCCATGTTTTATGTGGTTAGCCGCGCAATTTATAGAATTTTTTTTCTTATAAATTGGCTAGGCAACCGTTATTGACCTTTCAACCTTGGCGAGAAACCGCCAAGGCGTCAAGTCATGGGGAGGGGTTGTCACCAACGTTGGTCACACCATAAACGAGGCGCCACATCCGCACGTGGTAGTGGCATTGGGGTTTTGGATACGAAATCGAGCCCCTGCTAGGCCCTCCTCGTAATCCACTGTGGAGCCTACCAAATACTGATAAGAGAGCGGGTCGACCACCAGCGTGGCATCGCCAAACTCAATCAGCGTGTCGTCTTCGGCAACGCTGTCCGCGAAGTCGAAACCGTATTGAAAGCCAGAACAGCCGCCGCCGGTCACGTACACGCGCAGCTTAAGCGCAGGGTTACTCTCTTCTGCCATCAGTGCTTTGATACGCTTACGGGCGCTATCAGAGAGTAATAAAGGGGTTGGAACAAAAGCTTCTGCACCGCTCATGGGTACCTCCCGCGAGCTTTAAGAACGAATAATCCGTATTAGGGGGTGATTATGGGTAATTCCCAGCAAATTGGTCAACTATTGCTGGGAATTCCTCAAACGTTAGGGCATCAGCGCGGGGGCGTTAAGCCCCATGTGCTCATCAAAGCCAAACATCAAGTTAAGGTTTTGAATGGCTTGCCCAGAAGCGCCCTTCACCAGGTTATCAATGACTGAAAGCACCACAACCGTATTGCCGTTACCCGGGCGGTGGACCGCGATGCGGCAGGTATTGTTGCCTTTGACACTGCGGGTTTCCGGGTGGCTGCCGGCGGGCATGACATCGACAAACGGCTCGTTGGCGTAGCGCTGCTCAAAGAGCGCCTGTAGATCTTCTGGCTCGGCGGTCAGCGTGCTGTAAAGCGTGGCGTGAATGCCGCGAATCATAGGCGTTAGATGGGGAACAAAGGTCAACCCCACTGGGTTGGGCTGCATATCGCCCAAGCCTTGACGAATTTCCGGCAGATGGCGGTGGCCACCCGCGCCGTAGGCCTTCATGGATTCACTGGCCTCGGCCAGCAGCGAAGCAACTTTGGCACCGCGGCCAGCACCGGTCACACCAGATTTGCAGTCGGCAATCAGCTGGTTCGGATCAATTAAGCCAGCTTCTAACAGCGGCAGATAGCCTAGCTGAACGGCGGTGGGATAGCAGCCAGGGACAGCAATCAAACGAGCCGTTTTGATCTTTTCGCGGTGCATTTCGGGCAGGCCGTAAACGGCTTCTTCAAGCAGCTCCGGCGCGCCGTGGGGCTGGTCGTACCAACGGCTCCACTCGTCGGCATCCCGCAGGCGGAAGTCCGCAGAGAGGTCGATGACGCGGGTGCCGTTGGCCAGCAGCTCGCCCGCTAAGGCATGGGCAACGCCGTGGGGAGTCGCAAAAAACACCGCATCCATTGCGCCTAGCGCCTTGGCGTCGGGTTCGCTGAATGCCAGCGTGTCGTAGTGACCGCGTAAATTGGGGTACATGTCGCACACTTTTACGCCAGTCTCCGAGCGAGAGGTGATGGCCTTGACGTTTACCTGAGGGTGCTGAGCCAGCAGTCTGAGAAGTTCGACGCCGGTATAACCGGTGCCACCCACGATGCCAACGTTAATCACAAACCACTCCTTGTGCGCTTCGCGCAATCGACGCTTGAATAATTAACAGCCTAATCAGTGTGGCCAGGCTGTTGAAGTGTATCCAGCTATGATACACAAGAGAGCCAGCGCTTAAGAGCGCTGCGCAACGCGAGACAATGAAACGAACAATAAACGCAAGGACGGACGTTGTGGCACGTTTTTCTCGGTCAGATTTCACTCTAGAGAGCTTTCGCCGCCAGTTGGCGAACGTGGATGCCTTACCGCAGCTGTGTGTGCTGGGGTTGGTGTCTGGGGTGATTACTGGGGCAGTGATGGTGGCGTTTCGCCTGCTGCTTGAAGCCGGGGCGGTGCTCTATATGCCGGAGGGGGAGCCGGAAGCCTTCGAAGGATTGTCACCGTGGCTGAGAGCACTTCTGCCGATCGTCGCCGTCACATTGATTGGCCTGTTGCTATATCGGCAGCGCTCCGCTGCGCGCAAGCTCGGGGTCAGCCATGTGATTGAGCGTCTCACCTATCACCAGGGGCGCTTTCCACTGCGTAACTGGCTGAACCAATGGTGGGTGGGGGTCGTCTCCGTGTTGGGTGGCTTATCCGCCGGGCGCGAAGGCCCTGCGATTCATTTAGGCGCGGCGGCTTCCAGCGGGTTAGGGCTAAAGCTGCGGCTGCCCAATAATAGCTTGCGGGTGTTGGTCGCTTGTGGCACGGCAGCCGGTATTTCGGCCTCGTTCAACACGCCCATTGCTGGGGTGATCTTCGCCATGGAAGTGGTGATGATGGAGTACACCCTGATGAGCTTTATGCCGGTGATTTTAGCCTCCACCATGGGCGCGCTGGTGGCGCAGGTGATGTATGGCAATGCGCCCGCATTTCGGATTCCTGAGGTGGCGTTAGGGTCGCTGATGAACCTGCCCTGGATCGTGGTGATTGGCTTGGTCATAGGTTTGATGGCAGGCCTCTTCATCCATATTTCACGAAGTCAGCGCCTACAAACCCTGCCGCTGTGGTTGAGATTGGGCGTCGTGGGTGTCGGCACCGGGGTATTGGCGTGGTGGTTTCCTGAAATCCAAGGCATTGGTTACGACAGCGTGGCGGCAGCGCTGAATAATCAGTTGGCGATCAATGTGCTATTGGCGCTGATGGTTGCCAAGCTGTTGATTACTGCGATTACCGTTGCAGGCGGCGTGCCGATCGGCATTATTGGCCCGGTACTGGTCGCTGGGGCGGCCACTGGTGCACTAGGCGGTATGTTAGGGGGCTGGCTATGGCCTGAGAAAGCTGCTGACCCAGGGATTTATGCCATGCTCGGTATGGCAGCCATGATGGGGGCTGTTCTTCAGGCACCGTTGGCGGCGTTGATGGCACTGCTAGAACTCACTCATACACCGACGATTATGCTACCGGGGATGCTGGTCGTGGTGGTGGCCTGCTTAACGTCGCGGCAGTTGACGGGGTGTGAAGGTTTTTTCATTAGTTCAGTACGCTATGGATTGCATCCGTTACAGCAGCCGCTGATGCAAGCGCTTTCCCGAGTGTCGGTGCCTGCCGTGATGGAGCGTCAGCTGGTGCGTACCGAGCGCATGATCACTCTCGACCAGGCGCGCCGCCTGCTAGAAACGAATCCCATGTGGCTGGTGATTGAGCGCTCCAGTGAGGATAAGCCGGTACTGGGGCTAAAGGCAGCAGAGCTTGCCCGCTGGCTGCTGGAGCACGATAAGGCGCTCGATGGAGAAGTGCCGCCGGAAGATGAGTTAATTGATCTTTTGGAGATTCCCGGCCAGCGGCTGGAAATGGCCCCGATTGGTTTGCAGGCAACACTATCGGAAGCGTTTTTAAAGCTTCAAGACAGTGCGCTTGGGGCGCTTTATGTGGTGCATGGCTATCGACCAAAGCAGCAGCGAATTTCAGGTATCATTACCCGGGGCGCGATCGAGCGTTATTACCACTACACTGACGCTCGGCAAACAGATGCCCGCGAGACTGATTCCTAGCCATACGTCACCGCCTAAGGAGAGACCATGTACGAATGGGTAAAGGCTATTCACTTGATGGCCGTTGTTACTTGGTTTGCCGCACTGTTCTACCTGCCAAGACTTTATGTGTACCACGCCATGGCACGCGACAAAGGTGATGAGCAAGCGATCACTTACTTTAAAACCATGGAGCGCAAGCTTTACCGTGGCATCATGACCCCGTCGATGATCCTGGTACTGATTTTTGGGGGCTGGATGCTCTATTTGGTGCCCGCCTGGTTTAGCCAAGGATGGATGCACGCCAAGCTTACCTTGGTGGCACTGTTAATTGCTTACCACCACGTTTGCTTGATTTACCTTAAGCAGTTTGACCAGTCGCGTTGTACCAAGAGCCACGTATTTTTTCGCTGGTTCAATGAAGCTCCCGTGATTGCACTGGTCGCGATTATTCTTTTGGCGGTAGTGAAGCCCTTTTGATGCGTCAACCTCTTCCCCCTGTTGTTTTAGTGCTAGCGGGTCATGACCCCACGGGCGGTGCCGGACTGGTCGCTGATAGCGAAGCCATCGCCGCCTGTGGCGGTTGGGCGGTGACGATCCCCACGGCGATGACCGTGCAGAACTGCCATAACGTGTCGCGGGTAATGCCAGCCGACCCTGGCGCCATGCGGCAAATGGCCGAAGCTGTCGGTGATATGCAGATTGCCGCGATCAAGCTCGGCCTGCTGGCGGATGAAGCTACGCTGCGGGCTGCGGAGCAAATTATTTGCCGTTTTCCAGGGGTGCCCGTGGTTGCTGACCCGGTTCTCAAAGCAGGGGGAGGCACTATGTTATCCACAGAGGCTTTGCAGGCGCTTTACCGTGATCGGCTGTTACCGCTTGTGGATATCTTAACCCCGAACCGCTTTGAGCTAGCGGCGCTGACGCCTGAGATCCATGAGCCTTATGACGATACCGCCCGTGCGGTGTCACTACTGTCTCAGGGTTGCCAAGCGGTGCTGGTGACGGCAACGGATGACCCATTACCCGGTACGGCACAGCAAGTGGTGCATACACTGCATTCGCCCGACACCACTCGCCAGTGGCAATGGCCGCGGCTGCCGGAAGTATTTCATGGTTCCGGCTGTACGCTCGCGTCAGCCTTAGCAGCGCGTCTAGCGGTAGGTGAGCGCTTACCAACGGCGTGTGAACAGGCGCAGCACTTTACCTGGGAGAGCTTGTCTCACGGCTACCAGCCCCCGAGCGGGCAGTGCTTGCCGAATCGCTTGCCACGCCCCGTGCGCTTTTGATCTCATTGGTAGTAAGACATTTATATAGAGGATGCCATGACCACATCTGCTGAACTGTTTGACCTCGCGAGTCGCCATATTCCTGGGGGCGTGAACTCTCCCGTGCGAGCCTTCAAAGGGTTGCACCGCCCGCCGGTATTCATGGAACGTGCGCAGGGCGCTTACCTCTTCGATGTCGAGGGCAACCGCTACGTCGATTACATCGGCTCCTGGGGACCGATGATTACCGGTCATGCTGATCAAGACGTACTGGCCGCGGTGCGGGCACGGTTGGATAACGGGCTCTCGTTCGGTACCCCCACGGCCGTGGAAACCACCATGGCCGACCTAATTTGCGACATGATTCCCTCCATGGAAATGGTGCGCATGACCAGCTCGGGCACCGAAGCGACCATGTCAGCGATTCGGCTGGCGCGGGGCACCACGGGTCGCGATAAGATCGTCAAGTTCGAGGGTAACTACCACGGCCACTCGGACTCCCTGCTGGTAAAAGCGGGCTCCGGTGCTTTGACCCACGGCGAGCCCAGCTCTCCGGGCGTGCCGGCCTCGCTGGCCGAGCACACCATCACACTCTCCTACAACGACCCGGAAGGCGTTGAAGCGTGCTTTGCCGAGATCGGTGAGCAAATTGCCTGCATCATCGTCGAGCCGGTGGCGGGCAATATGAACTGCATTCCGCCTCAGCCAGGTTTCTTGGAAACCCTGCGCCACGTTTGTAACGAGTACGGTAGCATCCTGATTTTTGATGAGGTGATGACCGGTTTCCGCGTCGCGTTGGGCGGTGCCCAGGCTTACTACGGTGTCACGCCGGATCTGACCTGCTTGGGTAAGATCGTTGGTGGCGGTATGCCAGTCGGCGCGTTTGGCGGTAAGCGCGACATCATGCAGAACATCTCTCCGCTGGGGCCGGTGTACCAGGCAGGCACGCTGTCGGGGAATCCGCTGGCTATGGCCGCCGGGGTAGCACTTCTCACCAAGCTGCAGGTGCCGGGCTTCCACGATGCCCTGAGTCAGCGCGTGCAAACGCTATGTAACGGCCTGCAAGAGCGTGCCAACGCGGCGCGGGTACCGATGATGACCCAGTCTGCAGGTGGCATGTTCGGCGTGTTCTTCACCTCGCAGTCCCGTGTGGATAACTTTGCTCAAGCCACGGCGTGTAACCCCGATGCTTTCCGCCGTTTCTTTGGTGCCATGCTTGATCACGGTGTTTATCTCGCACCTTCCGCTTATGAAGCTGGCTTTATGTCGAGTGCCCACACACCGGAAGATATTCAGCTAACGTTGGATGCTGCAGAAAAAGCCTTTGCTGTTATGTAACACTAGGTAACTGGTAGTTAGAACGCCTGCTACACTGCAAGAGCCGCTCATGTTGAGCGGCTCTTGTGGTTAATGAGGTAGCTAACATGAAACGATCATTGGCTTGGCACGTTTCACGACGATACGGCACGCTGTTTATCGCCGTACTTACCCTTGGCTTGCCCATCTCAGGGCTAGCCGCACAGGAGCAGGATATGACCCAAATCCACATCACCATGAGCGGCTCCCCTGGCGCAGAATTCTCAGCCCACTGGCGCATTACCCATAACGGCGAAACTGTCGAACATCCTGAAACCCGCGGCACTGTACCCGCAGAGTTCACCTTTGAAGGCGACACCCTAGAAGGAACGGTCAAGTTGTTGAGTGATGATGAGCGACTGGAAGTGGATATCGTCAAAGGCAGCAACCGCTCGCGCTCCTCAACCCAAGGCAAGGGCGGCACGCTGACGGTGGTGGTGCGTTAGGTGACAACACAAAAAAACCGCCCCGGAAGGGGCGGTATGAGAATATTGGACTGGCTAATGATTAATACTGGATAGTGGAAGCGCGGTTGCCACTACCTGTCTGCATCACACTCGCAGATGCGTTGACTGTACCAGTTTGAGTGATAGTTGAAATGTTATTCCAACCGCCAGCAGGAGCATGTGCTTGATTGACATATGCTGTGTGCGCACCTGCTCCACTTTGAATAATGAACGATTCATTAAATTCGGCACCAGGAACACCCACACCTGATTGTTCGACAGTGGCAGATTTATTGTCACCGTTCTGAATTACCCAAGAGATATCTCCTTCTCCTGATTGTGAGATATCAGCGAAGTTACTGTTACCATTTTGTAACACATTAGACTCTCCATATGTGCCACTTTGATTAACATTTGCTTTGTTATCATTGCCGTTTAGTTGGGATACATATGAGTCGTTATAACTACCGGACTGATCCACATATGCGGTATTGAAGTCGCCAACCCCCGCCGAACCTTGCAGAATGTAGGACGTATTCTCATCGCCACTTTGATCCAGCATTGCCATATTAGCATCGCCTGCTTGTTTAATATGGCTAATATTATCCATACCACTTTGGTTAGCATCGGCATAGTTATCAGACCACTGCTGACGAATATAACTTTGGTTACTTTCGCCAGTTTGATTTACCCATGCATTATTATCAGCTGCTCCACCAGTCAGTACTCCCTGATGAATAATCGATTGGTGGCCATTACCGGTTTGAGATACATCCGCGCCATTACGGTCGGCTCCAAACTGATCTACTCGAGACAGGTTACTATCACCTTGCTGCGAAATATTTGCAATAGCACCTGTGCTAAGCTCTTGATCAACATCTGATCGGTTACTATTACCAATTTGGATGACATCAGCTTTTAATGCTGAGCCAGTACTACTTAATTTGTTTTGTGTTACGTTTGATTCGTTTTGTGAACCACCACTCTGTGTTACACTTGCTTGGTTGCCTGTAGTACCAGTAGCTGTCTGGTCAATGGTCGATAAGTTTTCATTTGGGCCTGCAGTAGAGCCGTCCATGTTATCCAATTCATCCTGAAACGTAGTAAACGCTCCATCACGGGATGGCGGAAAACCTGTCCATTCGGCATTATCTACGGTTGAATTTCCATTGTCGACACCATATCCGCCTCCTTGAGGCTGGCCAATACTTGTATAGTTCAGGTTTGAATTCGATGTTACTGTTGTTTGAGCTATAGCAGCGCTGGACAAAGCTAAGCTAACAGCGGCAGCAAGAGCGGTTAGTTGCAGTTTCATGGTGTTTCCCCTTTATTTCGATCAACTTGCTTTGGTGGTGAACTGAGAAGCCAGGTGCGACTCAGTTGATATCGATAGTGACCGGTCGTGAAGTGCCCGAGTAGTTTTGTTGGTGGACATTTACATCGCGTAGGCCACTGCCCGATTGTGAAATCATTAGGTTACTGTTAAAGCCAATTTGAATAGCGTTCAGTGCAACTCCAACACTGTTCCCTTCTTGAATAGCCGTAACGCTATTGTTATAGCCTTGCTGAACAATCACGCCAATGTTGTTGCCATTGTGCTGGATCAAATTGGCCTGATTGTTATATCCAGTTTGTTTAATGTAAGCGAAGTTTTTAAATTGGTAATTCGCTGAACGAGATTGAACGACGCTCGCGCTGTTGTTAATGCCTTGCTGCTGAATGATGCTCACATTGCCTTTTAAATGGCTGACATCTTGAGACTCTACGTATTGTGTGACTCTAGACATGCTGTCAATGAACTGGTCGTTTGCTGAAGCTTCTGGATTTAAACTGGTTAGTAAGACACCCATTACCAATGCCATGCAGGAGGCTACGGATCCTGTCTTTTGATGGGCTGGTAATTGGTTGAACGGTTTCATTGGGCCTTCCTTTTGAAACGTTATGTGTCTTTTTGTTTCCTGTGTTGAGTTTGGACGATTTAAAAGAAGGCGCTATCGGAAATTTTTCTAATCCTTAACTTATAAAGTTGGTGTTTTTTATGAATATATAGGTTATGGTTTTAATCTTAATTGATGAGTTTTTTAATACTAGTACCTATAGCCTGAAAGATAGAAGCCTTTAATAAAAAAGCCGCTTAAGGAAGCGGCTTTGATTAATAGATAGAATAGCTACTTAAAGCATAGGTATAGGTTCGTTGAGGTAGTCACCTAGAACCGTATCCTGTAGATTGGTTCCTGGTGATAAGTTCCAAAGACGGTTTTCCACCCCACGTGCAATCAAGTGAATCACCGCAGACTCGATAGCGGACATCACCGCTAACTGTACAGGTTCGTTCGTGGTGATACCTGCCTCTGCCTCTAGCAAACGCCTAAAGTCGATAAACCGGTACACGCCGGCTCGGAGTTCTTTGGAGTAGATAGTTTTGGTGGTGGTGACGTTGGCAAGTATTTCACCGGTGGATATTTCTACCGCACGCAAATTGACGGTTACTTGGTCTACTTGATATTGACCTGATGCACCGATACCGAAGTACTCCGCTCCCGCTCCTCCTGTTCGAATATTGGATTCATAAGCGATGATTCCTCCTTCGAGCATGACGGAAGCCGCGCGTAGTGACGGCAAGGTATCGGGCTGGCCAAAACGCTCGAACTCAGCGCGAATGATGCGTCGCTCGGTTAATAGGTTCTGTAAGCCTACCCGTTCCAGTGGTATGAACCAGCCTGAATCAGCGAGCGCGCCGGTGAGCATAGCAGCGGCCCCTTGGGTGACGGCCGTTGAAAAGGTGCTAGCCGGGGCGGGTCGATATTGTCCGGTTTGGTCTCGAAAATCATACACAGAGACAAAGATTTTTCCGGCGGGAGGTGGTAACGACACCAGGTCTTGATAGGTAGCACCTCTTGGTGTCAGCGTTGCTTGTGCCCCCTCTAAATTTTCCGACGTGGCTACCATCCCAGCGCATCCGCTGAGTAACCCAGCAATGACGATCGAGGCAATTATTTTCATGTTGTTCCCCTGAATAACTTAAGCCGTACTTTTTTGTTACTCGTACTTTTGATCATTAAGGGTTGAATAAACCGCCTACGCTAATTTCAGTCACGTCGCCGGTTATTTTATCGACGACACGAACCACTAACTGTCCGCTACTATCACTGACGACAACGCCAAACTCGTCGCTATCGAAACTACCTTCGTCGACTTCTCCACGACTGACATCAGAAATCAATTGGGAGATCAACCGGCTCTCCAAGTTTTGTAGTAGACGTTCCGTTGATGATAGAGACTGTACACTGCGTGTGTTCGGGTCCGTCGTCGTGTCCTGTGCCTGTGCTTTACCTAATAAGTAGCTACCCACAAAAGGGTCACCACCAAACGAAGGGTTGATGGGCTGATAGATCAAGTTGCCTGCCTGTGCTTGCGTTACCGCTATCGTCATTAGCCCTATGCTGGCGACTTTCTTTAACGTTTTCATCAAAATATCTCCTCTTTCCCCAAGTCTCTGTCCGAGGTCAAAGCGGCTGAGAGCTGTTGTTGGAGTAGTGCGTCTTCGACGATTTTTACAGCGTCTCCCGCTACGCGATCAGCCTCGCTGATTCTTGGAGAAAGCTGCGTTCTAAAGTACATCCGGTTGCCTTCCATGACCCATACCTGACTGCCCCATCGAGCATCAGGGCGCTCTTGAATGGTGATAGTGGCATTGCCGATGATGACGTTATCCATTGCTCGCTGGCTAAATGCTCGGTAGAACGTTTTTCCTGCCATAGTGATGGTACGGTCCACCATGATTCCGGTCAGTTCACTACTGCCAGTTGACCGGCCTTGTATCTCTGGTCCGTCCGGGCTCGATAATTGGTTAATCGCATCTACCTCGGCCTGCTCATTTCTAGCAAGTGACGATGTATCGACGGGCTCATTTGATTGAGCGTTAGCAATGCTTGTTAAACACCATAAGAGAGCAATAGAAATTTTATGCTTAGCAGCCATGATGCTTATCTCTCATTGAGTCATTGCGGATGCCGCTGCAGGCTGCGCGCCGTTTCGATATTAGGCAAAATGGGTCCCAGGTTTTGATGGATCCAATTGAGCGCTTGAATTCGATTGTGCACGTTGATTTTTCTAAAGATGTTGTAAAGATGTGATTTAACCGTGTGCTCACTCACAAAGAGTTTGTCGGCAATTTGTTGATTGGAAGAGCCTGCACTGAGTAACGAAATGATCTCCATTTCTCGGTTGGTCAAGCCGCAGGCAGGGCGAAACGCGTTGCTTTGGTACTTTCGGTAAAAAAGAATCAAACGGGCCATCAAATCCCGCGACATCCACAGCTCCCCCTCCAACAGCGCGTGGATACCTTTACAAATCACTTCCAGGCTTTCGTTACGATAAAAGACCCCCTTGAGTTGGGCACAGGACAAAGCCTCCAGCGCGTGGTCCATATCGCGGATGTTGAAAGCGGCCAGTGAGGTTTTGGCCAGGCTATCGGGAAGGTTTTCCTGCCA
This sequence comes from Vreelandella sp. L-25, assembly GCF_056857535.1. Taxonomy (NCBI): domain Bacteria; kingdom Pseudomonadati; phylum Pseudomonadota; class Gammaproteobacteria; order Oceanospirillales; family Halomonadaceae; genus Vreelandella; species Vreelandella sp. L-25. The sequence continues at coordinate 13,900 of NZ_JBSXNH010000066.1, read as the reverse complement.
CTCGGGTAGCTCCTCTACGCCGATGTGATCGCTATCGATAAGGATCAGCAGTTTGTTGGGAAGGGTGGCAGGCAGCGGCCTGCGCGGTGAATGAATGCTGACCGTACAGCCCGTGTGTTCGTGTAAATAGTCGGCAAAAAGCTGCGACTGGGGGCTTTTTTCGGTGACGATGTACACCAAGCCGTGCGTTTTTTCTTGGGACATTGGGGAGGCCTCATGAGCGTAAAGCGTGAGTAGGTGACCAAATGAGTGTTGCCTATAAGATGCATTTCGTAAAGATTTGTTATCAAAATAATCATAAAAGTAATTTGCGCTTTGTTATTACTTTTTTGGAATATATAGTTCAAGATATTGTTTTTAGATGCATTTAACAGTGGATAGTGGTCATGACTGCGCTGAGCGAAAAGATACACTGAGTAACATTGAGTCGCCTTTAGCTGTGTTCTCTATAGGCGTAAACTGACCCCATCATGTGAAGGAGTCACCCCTATGAATGCAGCCAATACGCTCGTTTTAGCCAGTGGAAATTCTGGAAAATTAAAAGAATTCAATCAGTTGCTATCACCCCTTGGGCTGGATGTTCGCCCCCAGGCGGAGTTTGATGTGCACGATGTCGAAGAGACAGGACTAACGTTCGTTGAAAATGCGCTGTTAAAGGCGCGTGAAGCGAGTCGCGTAAGCGGGTTACCGGCGCTCGCCGACGACTCAGGTCTGGAGGTCGATGCGTTGCATGGAGCGCCTGGCATTTACTCTGCTCGCTATGCCGGTGAGCCGAAAAGTGACGAGCGTAACAACGAGAAACTGCTGGCAGCGCTGAGTGAGTGCGCGGAAGGCCAGCGCACGGCGCGTTACTGGTGTGTGTTGGTCTATTTACGCCATGCAGAAGACCCAGTACCGGTGATCGTTCAACGAAGTTGGGAAGGAGAAGTATTGGCTCATCCGCGTGGCGAGGGCGGTTTTGGCTACGATCCGCTGTTCTGGCTACCCGATCAGGGGATGAGCGTGGCAGAATTGCCCAGTGAAACGAAGAACCGCTTGAGCCATCGAGGCCGTGCGTTACACACGTTGGTGGACATTCTGAAGGTGGCGCATGGCTAATCGATTGCCGCCGCTCTCGCTTTATATTCATACGCCGTGGTGTGTTCGCAAATGTCCTTACTGCGATTTCAACTCCCATGAGCCCGACAACCGCGAACTTCCCGAAGCGGCCTATTTGGCCGCCTTGCTGAGTGATTTGGACGGCGATTTGGCGCTGGCGTCTGGCCGTACTCTTCAAACCATTTTTATTGGTGGCGGCACGCCTAGCTTGCTATCGCCGACGTTTTATCGACTGTTATTCGATGGCATTCGTGAGCGGCTCGCCTTTTCGCCTAGCATTGAAATCACCCTGGAAGCCAATCCAGGCACGACCGAGCAGCAGCGGTTCATTGGTTATCGGGAAGCCGGTATCAATCGATTGTCTTTGGGGGTGCAGAGTTTCCGCCCCACTCAACTGAGTGCGTTGGGGCGAATTCATACCGGCAACGAAGCGGTGACTGCCATCGGTGAAGCCAGAGCGGCGGGATTCGATAACCTCAATATCGATCTCATGCACGGCTTGCCCCAACAAACACCTGAGCAAGCCATGGAAGATATTGATCAGGCGCTTGCCCTCGATCCTGAGCATCTTTCGTGGTACCAACTCACCCTGGAGCCCAATACGGCGTTTTTTTCTCACCCTCCTCCTTTGCCGGAGGAGGAGGCGTTGTGGGACATTCAGGAAGCAGGTCACCAGCGTCTTGAACAGGCTGGCTTAAAGCGCTACGAAATTTCCGCTTATGCCCGCCCGGGGCTACAGAGCCACCATAACCTGAACTACTGGCGATTTGGCGACTACCTGGGAATCGGTGCAGGTGCTCATGGAAAGCTCTCCTACATAGACTTCCAAGGGAAATGGCAGATCGAACGGCGTTGGAAAACGCGTCAGCCCGATGCGTACTTGCGCCGTGCCAATGATCCGCGTGGCTTCGTAGCAGGCCAGCAGCTCATTGAGCCAAACGAGTTACCGCTGGAGTTTGCCATGAACGCGCTGCGTTTAACCGAAGGGGTACCATTGGCGGATTGGGCGGCTCACACTGGCCAACCAGAGGCACTGTTACTTGCGCGTTTACACAGTGCTCAAGAAAAAGGACTTTTAATGGAAATGCCTGAAAAGCTGCGTGCATCGCCTCAAGGTCTATTATTCTTAAATGAGTTGCTGGCCTTAATCAGCGAAGAGTGATCAGTACAAGTGAAGTGATCAGTACAAGTGACCAGCGATCAATAAGGCAATAACCCAATCATAAGCAAGGAGTGAGTGATGCGTATTTCTCGACTACTGACCCCACTGGCAGCGGCGATATTACTGGCTGGCTGCGCGACGTCCGATCCTTACGGCGGTCAAACGCAGCGCTCGAGCACCGCCATGGGCACCGGCATTGGTGCAGCGATTGGTGCAGCGGCGGGCGCTTTATCCGGTGATGGCAGTACGAGCCGTCGTGACCGTGCGCTAATTGGCGCCGCAGTAGGCGCGGCTGCCGGCGCGGGTATGGGTGCTTATATGGACCGTCAAGAGCAGCAGTTGCGTGACAATCTGCAAGGCTCGCGTATTGAAATTGACCGCCGTGGCGATGATATTGTGCTTAACATGCCTAGCAGCGTCACGTTCGGGTTTGATTCCGCTGAACTCACAGCTGATGCGCGCAGCGCCCTGAACGAAGTGGCGAATGTTCTCACTCAGTACACCGATACCCGTGTAAACATTGCCGGCCACACGGACAGTACCGGTGATGCCAGCTACAACCAGCGCCTTTCAGAGCGCCGTGCCCAGTCGGTTGGTAGCTACCTGAGTCAGAACGGCGTGTCCTCCATGCGGTTGAACACCATGGGCTATGGTGCTAACCAGCCGGTGGCAAGCAATGCTACCGAGCAGGGCCGCGCGCAGAACCGTCGTGTAGAAATCACCCTGACGCCTACCGGCAACGGCCAGTAATATGCGTTAATCTCGGCATTGCCGTCCAACGCCCGCTATGCTCACATAGCGGGCTTTTTTTTTGTTCAATTGCTAGCGAGCTGCCATGCTGTCGTATCAACACGCCTACCACGCCGGAAACTTTGCCGATGTCCAGAAGCATTTAACGCTTTTTGCGGTGGCTGATTATTTATTACGTAAAAAATCAGCAATTACATATGTTGATAGTCATGCGGGGAGAGGCCTCTATCCGCTAGCCACCAAAGAGACCCAGCGGCTTCAAGAGTATCGGGAAGGCATCGCTCCGCTCTGGCAGGCCCGACAGCAGCTGAGCGACCCGTTGCTTAGCCGTTGGCTTACCGCTTTGAATTCAGCACAACCCAACGCTGATGTGCTATCTCACTACCCGGGGTCACCCTGGTGGCTTGCTAAGGCGCTACGTGACCATGACCAACTGCGTCTATTTGAACTACACCCGGGTGAGCATAAACATTTGAGTGGCCAGACGCTGCCAAAGCAGGCACGTCGCGTATACGGCGATGGGTTGCAGGGGCTGAAACAGTTGGTGCCGGTGGCGACGCCACGAATGTGCGTGTTAGTAGACCCTAGCTACGAGCGCAAAGCGGAGTATCAAGAGGTTGTCGACGCGGTTGCTTATACCCTGGAAAAAGTGCGCCACGCCGTGTTGATGATTTGGTACCCGCTGCTGCCTGCTGGGCATCACGAAACGTTGCTCAGCGGGCTTGAAGCGAGCGGTATTCGTAAAATTTGGCACAGCGAGCTGCTGCTACGGGCCGCGGGGGAGAGTGCGCACGGGATGTACGGTAGCGGTATGGTGGTCATCAATCCGCCCTGGGGGCTGGATGAGCAGCTTGCTGCAGCGATGTCGCAGGTGACACCGCTGCTGGGGAGCGACAGCCACTACCGCGCTAAATGGCTGGTGGGCGAGTAGTGACGGATAGTCGTGGTGGATGATGTGTTACGAGTGGCTCGGTTATTTGCCGATACAAAATGTATAAAATACTTTAAAAACATAAGTTTATGAAACTCGTGGAGCACTATTGGAGTGCTGAAATTTGCGAAAAAAAGTGAAAATATTGGCAAATTTCCTCTGCGTCGGCTCCTGACGACCCATTTTAAACTGGGATAAGTGGGAAGCTGGGAGCCTTGTATACGCTTTTATCTCTATGAAATCAGCGCCTTGAAGTTGCTCGATAGTCCCTTTCTGTCAGACCAAATTATAGTAACATCGTTTTCCAAACGGATCCGTTCTCATTTTGAACGGACTTGACGCACAACGTTGTTGTGCATATAATGAGTAAAAAGCGATCAGGTAACTATGGCGGTTGAATTCAGGGATATATGGCTGGAGGCTTTCTACGACGAAGACCAAAGCCACAAGAAAATACCCAGCACTATTGAAGGCGCTCTGTTCAGAAAGATTCAGATTCTGGATGCCGCGACGCAGGAGTCAGACTTGAGGATTCCGCCGGGTAACCGTTTTGAACATTTGCAGGGAAACCTTTCTGGATGGTGTTCCATTCGGGTTAACAAACAGTATCGCCTGATTTTTCGCTGGGAAGATGGCACCGCCCAAGATACATATCTAGACCCGCATGTTTACAAGGGCTAGAGGAGGTTATGGTAATGAGGAATACAAAACGTCGTCCAGTGACAGTTGGCGAAATGCTGGTCAGCGAGTTTCTGGAGCCGATGAAAATAGAAATCAGTGAACTGGCCGAAGCAATGGGTGTGCACAGAAATACACTCAGCCGGATTGCACATGACAAAGGCACGCTGACAGCACCCATGGCCATCAAACTCGCAGCGGCTTTGGGGAATACGCCGGAGTTCTGGCTGAATATTCAGCACGCGGTTGAGTTATGGGATGTTCGTCATCGTGCCTATGAACAAGAAGCTAAGAACGTGAGACGCGTAAAGCCCCACGAGTTACCTCTGAAGCAGGCCTGAAGCACATTTCGTTTCAGCCATGTTTCCCCTTTCTTTGGAAAGTTTACAGTAGCCGTGTTTGCGGCTCGGATTGGGCAAACTGGTATCCCATCGCCTTGTAACCTTTCTCGCGCTTTCGGAACATGCGTTCAAGCATTGGCAGGCTGTTGTCCAGGTAGTCGTAGACAGTAACTTCCTGCTTACCGTCGGCATCCCGGTGAATCCTGCCAGCATACTGCGACAGTGTTCCTTTCCAGGCGATGGGCAGAGCCAGAAACAAAGTGTCCAGCCGAGGCAAGTCAAAACCTTCACCAATGTATTTCCCGGTTGCAACAATAACTTGAGCTTCGTGCAACTGCGATTCGGCAGCCCGGCGTTCCTTGACGCGCATCCCGCCGCGCAAAACAACCGACGATATAGACTTAGCTTCCAACAATGTTGCCAGCGTCTTAGCATGCTCTCTTCGTTCGGTCAGCAAAAGACAGTTGGCCTCGTTTTGAACGCAGCGTACGACATCCCGAACTATATCCTGATTCCGGGCAGTGCTATGGGAGAGCCAACGGTAGACGGATGCTATGTGTGGTCGTTCACCGTTATTTTGAAAGATGTCCGTCGGTGGCGTTTCATGACGTTCTCGAACGATGACACGCTGGACAAACTTAGACCCATGTTCAGCCCTGACTTTGTGACGAACGGGTCCTGCGACCATAAACATGATTTTTTGGTGGCCATCCTGACGGTCAGGCGTTGCGGTGAGGCCTACAACATATCGGGCGCTGACTTCGTTAAGCAGCATTTCATAACGGGGAGCTGAAATGTGATGGCATTCATCGATGATGACCTGCCCGTATTCCCGGACTTTACTTGAGACCGTATTATCTTTCTTGTTGATCAGGCTTTGATAGGTAGCAACGTCGATCTGACCAGTAGGTTTCTTTTTGCCACCGCCAATCACACCTACGGAGGCACCCTCAATAAAGGTCTCCAGGCGCTCCTTCCATTGATCCAGTAACTGACGACTGTGAGTGAGGATCAGCGTGTTTACATGCCGCTTGGCGACAATGCCAATAGCGGTTACGGTTTTGCCGAAAGCGGTCGGAGCATGAAGTATTCCGGTATCGTGATCGGCAAGCGCCGTCACAGCCTTTTTCTGATCACGACGCAGCGTTGCTTTCAGGCTGACTTCAGGCAGCAACTGGCCGGGCATTCTGCGGTCATCGATTTCTACCGATATTCCCTGTTCGTGCAACAATGCCTGAAGATCATCAAAACAGCCTCTCGGTACCGAGATATAACCTTGCTCAATCCGGGCACATGATATGTAACGAGGGATGCCATGAGTTGAAAATCGAAGTGCCTGGGTTTTGAAAAATACTGGATTGGCAAAGCTCGCCATGCGCTTTATTCGTGCCGCCAGTGTCCCGGGTATGTCTGACAACTTCATATAAATGTGATTGGCCAGGGTAAGCGTGATGCTCTCGGGACATCCTGAAATTATCCCAGTATCGACCGGTAAAGCTTGTTCCCACGGTAACGCAACTTCTGCTATCGCATCGGAATCAGGCTCATTTCCAACCATATCTCGAAGCTGAGCCAGCGAAACGGTCTTTTGCTGACTAAGTAGCGCCCACTGATCCGGATACGGGGTTAGCTTATCGTCGACGAATACAGTACATCCACGACTTCGCGCCTCATGCTGAAGCGGAAGGGCAATCAAATTGCCAAATCCACCATCGGGCATCGTATCCTGGTTGGGGAATAGCCGGTCATAAGAATCGAAGGACAGGCCTGGGTGGCGTTCCATAGCTTTGTCCAGCAGCTTGAACCCCAAAGCCCTCGCGGACCAGGCTGGAACGGCGTCCGAAAAGAAGACCCATAGATGGGCACCCGCACCGGACCGGGAGATCTCTACAAGATAAGGGACACCTTCATCACGACAAGCCTGGGCCAGCGCACGAACATCTGCTCTCCAGTCCTCCTTATCAAAATCTACAGCCAGCAGATAACAGGAACTGTCCGGCAACAATGGGTATAACCCTGCTACATGCTTGCCGGACAGGTGGTCATACACTGCACTGAAATCCAGAGGCTTGAACTTTTTGTGAGGGCACTCGCCGCACTTGATCCGGGGTTTCTGACAGATACCCTGTACCCACTCATTTGCACAGGCGACAGCATAACCGGAACGTCCATTCGAGCTACTTTCCCAGCGAACCGCATAGACATCCTGTCGGCCGCGAAAGAGCCCCCGGAATAACTCAGCTTTTTGATTGGGAGTCAATTGCATTGATGTGGGTGATTGTGCAGCTCGCTGAAGCTCGTTCCTCCAGGAAAGTAAGGCTACTTTTTCCTTCTCAAGCTCAGATAACCTCAATGCGATGGCCGCAAGCTCTTCTTCTACTTGGATAAATGCCTCCCAACGCTAAATCAGTCAAACACAATAATCTTTCTTTGAATATTTGACTGATCCTATCAGATATAGATTCCTAATCAGTAAAACAAATGACCGCGTTTTCTTACCAGTAAACAGCCGGAGTCAATAAGAATGGCCCCGCGACCTTGGTTTCGGGTCATCCAGAATAGCACCAGCCACCGCCGTCAGAGTAATTGCGGCGACGCTGTCCATATGTAACCTCTGCTGATCAAAAGTGCTATTTTCTTTTATAGCCAAAGATATGCCTGCCCCGCCAACTTTTCGCTACGTCCGGTTTTGAACTTTGTCCTGTTAGTACAAACTATTGATTTAAAAGAATTATTTTTAGTTTTCCTCTTGCATATTCTCAACCTCATGAGAATATTTAATGAAAGCAGGAGGACATAATGAAAAGATTAGCACCCTTAACTACAGCAATACTGGCCGCTGCCCTGGTTGGCTGCGCGGCCACCCCACGAGCCTACAATCCAGAAGAGTCTCGGGCTTTGAACCTGGCAAGAGCCGGTGGCATCTACGATATGGACTTGCGTGATTCTGGGGATGGCTCTCGCTCCTACAGCAAAGGCATGTCGGTGCCATTACTGAATCTCGCCAGCCTGGCGACTTCATTCGATGCACCGCTTCGACATCTCTCGGGTAGCCAAACGTTTCTGTTCAACGCTACTGACATCATGATGACACCGGATGATCCGTCGGCGAGACCAAGCCTGATGGGATGGATGCCTGCGTCGATGGCCACTTCGGAGGCTCAGGCATATGAGCAGTATGTGGATCTGGTGGACCAGGCCATCCGATTAGCTGCCAATGATATGGCGTTGAGCGCCACCAAACTCAGTAACGTGGAGACGCCTGAGATTGATGGCCATCCACTGATGCTCTGGTCCATTGAAAGCACTGAGCATGGATGCGGTGCAGGTCAATGTGTGGTTGCTTACAACATCAAAACGCCGAATCTCTGGAAGTCTCCAGCCTACGTGGAAGGTGCTGAGCCCGAAAGCTACAACATCGCGGCTAATCATCCAGAGAATTATTCTCGCCTCGTTTTCCGGCAATCAGGTGAGCAACTCAGCTTCCCTGTGGATGAGTTCTATCGCACGGTCAGTGGTGCCTTACCATCCTGGATGTTGATGTATTTTCCTCCCGGCACCGTCATCCAGGATAGCGAACCGCTGCCGTACCCTGTGCTTTACGAGCAGGGCCAGCGACTGATGTTCAAGGAGCCAGATCATGAGTGACTGGCATGATGAACTTGAGTTCGCTCTGTTGCCGCTTGAAGACGCCAAAATCGATAGCGACTGCATGACCTTTGTGATCAGCAATGCCCTGAGCGAGCAAGGCATCTTCCATCAATGTCGTATCGGATACGCAGAGGACCGGCTGAGCCGAATAGCCACCGCTCCCCATTGCTGGATTGAGCTCGAACAGGGCTGGTGTATCGATCTGCGGCTCAGACAGTGGCTGGGTGATGAGGACGACCTCCCTCATGGCGTATTTCAGCCATCCAACTATCCGCGCGTTCGATATCAAGGCACTGCGTGGCTGGTTTCACGCCTGAACACGGAAGATTTGAGGGCGATGACAAATGATGCCTACAGCAAGGTGAAACTGCCATGGCTGGCCGGGCAAGCCGCTGCGGCCTGACGTCGGGCAAAACTTGCATTTTCTCAGGTTCTGGTAGCTTCGAAGTAAAGATCTATCGGGGACTGAAACCATGGTGAGGGTGATAAAAATAGTAGCAGTGGGGCTCGCCGGGATCGGCGTTGTGGAGCTCGCCTTAAGGGGTACCGATGCAGCGCTTTACGCATGGTATCTATTGTTCCTGCTTTGGGTGGTCGTACTGCTCATTCGCTTCGCAATGGCCGCAGTCGATGCTTACAAGACGGTTTTCGACAAGGGACCCGATGGGGAAATGACGTTTCCTGAATTCGAGAAAAAGATGGCGTCGTTTAGTCGAGGCGGTGGTAGGGAAGAAAACGGTCCAAGCAGCACGACAACCTCCGACACCGGGAGTCAAGAAGGCGCAGGCGATCTGTTCGATGACTTCAGAGTCAATCCGATCCTCCGGGAGGATGATCCGTTCGGGCAGTTTTTCGACTCTTGAGGTGGTTCCTTATGGGTACACATCAGGAGAACCAACAATTCAGGCCGTTCAACATGACAAGGAACCATTTAAAACAGACCGGCCAAGCGGAACCACTTATAACAGACTGAGGAGGCATTAATGTTTATACGCGCCTATTTGAGAGCATCGACCCAGGAACAAAATGCCGAGCGGGCCAAAGCATCGCTAATCCAGTTTGCCGAGCAACACGGTCAGCGCATTGCTGCCTTTTATACCGAGAATGTCTCCGGAGCCACATTGCATCGCCCCGAACTGATGCGACTGATTGCCGAATCCGGTGAAGGTGACATTGTACTGGTGGAGCAGATAGACCGGCTTGCCCGCCTTAAACAGCGGGACTGGGATACGCTCAAACAGAAGCTGTCAGCCAAACGGTTGGCAATTGTCTCGCCAGAACTGCCCACGAGTTGGCTTGCACTGGACAAGAAGGATAACACCGGCTTCACCGATTCCATATTGCAGGCTGTCAACAGCATGATGCTCGACATGCTGGCAGCGGTAGCCCGCAAAGATTACGAGGACAGACGCCGCCGCCAGAATCAGGGTATCAAAAAGGCCCGCAGCGAGGGTAAGTATCAGGGTCGCCAACCTGATCTGAAGAGGCGACAACACATCGCCAGTTTACTGCGCACCGGTCATAGCTATAGTGAAATCCAGGACATCCTGGGTTGTTCGCGCCATCTGATTGCCTCTGTCGCAAAGGAACAAAAGCAGTCAGATGCAGCATAGGCTGCAATTTGCAATCAAAGAACGAAAACAGGAGAACTCACATGATCGATATGTCCGTCACACTCATTGCTTTCCTCGGCTTTGTCGCCGTTATCCTGGCGATCTGCGGCATCACATACCTGAATGCTGACAAGCTGGAAGCATTTCTCAACCGGAAGTTTAAAACACGCCGCCAGGTCGATAAAAATTCCAGATAATCTGGGGGTAAACGGCTACTTTTGCCCAAATTGGCAAATTACAGACCCGTGGGTTTGTCTCTGCGGCCAGTAGCATTTCTCTTGAACATCAACCAACAGGAGAATGCTAATGAGCAAACCCAAAACCATTCAGGAAATCACCGATAAGTGGCATGAGGTGGCTCGCGCCGGGGAGTTTGACCATCAACAGGGGCGCCGAATGGCGCTTGATCAATGCAGACAGTATCTACAATCGCTATCCAAAAGTCTGGATATGGAGCGAGCACGCCTACGCTATCTCGCTCAGCGACTGTCGGACTATTTCTGGACACATAATGAGGCTCATCGAACCAAGGAAACGAGAGGCTACCCTGGCCATCACGGCTGCCGGGTGAGAATGCTGCACGGCAGCTTGGAGATGCACTGGTATTACAACACCTTCGTAAGAGTGAAAAACGGTAAAGGGCATGCGGTTTTCAGTGAACACATCCGCCGAGCCCTGAAACATCGGTACTCAAAACCCGCATTTAACCGCGCTCACGACTGGGAAAGGCCCATCATTGAGGAGACCGAAGCCGGGTTTGAGATAGTGCGTATCATGAATGCAAACCTCACTCACATGCGACGTCTCGTCAGGGCAAACCTGAAGCAGTTGGACAATTTGGAGGCGCACTTCGATGGCCTTCAGCCCCCGGAATCCTAAACAAAAAACCATTCAGGCCCGTCCCCTTCCGACGGGCTTTATGCATCTATTTTAGAGGATGATTACAAACAGTATTTGGCTTGAACTACGTAATGCTCTGGGTACAAGACTTGTCGAAAGGCCTAGATTTTTTTGTATTCGCGCCGACCTGTGTATACGATAGTTTGACAATAAAAAGCAATTCTTACGGTTGACTGCGAGGGATATGTGAAAAACTGCTCAAAAGGATCAATTTGGAGAAAGTGGGACCTCCATGTCCATACTCCATTTTCAATTCTGAACAACCAGTTCGGCGACGACTTCGACAATTACGTCAGAAAACTCTTTCGATCAGCAATAGATCATAATGTAAGTGCCATTGGCCTGACCGACTATTGCCTTCTTGACGGCTATAAAAAAGTAGTCGAAGACTATATTCTCAACGATGATAAACTAGCTGAGCTATTTGATGAGGATGAAATCAGGAAAATTAAGAATATTGCTATTTTCCCGAATCTCGAGTTTCGCTTGGACAAACTAGTAGTAGGCAAAGAGGTCGACTTAAAATGGAATAGGCGGACCAACTTCCACGTTATCCTTTCCAATGAATTGTCTCCCACATTAATCCAAAGCGAGTTTTTATCTAGAATACAGTTTGAAACTCACGCTGAAACAGGGCTCAAAGCAGAGCGAAGAGTCTTAACCAAAGAAAACTTGATAGAATATGGTAACAGACTAATTGAAGAACACCCCGAGTTTAGAGGCCAATCTGCCCTTGCGGTAGGGATCTGCAATGCGTCGGTCAATACAAGCGAAATAGCTGAACTACTCACCGAAGATGGAAGATTCAAAAAAAACTACTTGTTAGCTTTGCCTTGTGACGAAGACCTTAGCAGAGTAAGTTGGAACTCGGCCGGTCACGGTACGCGGAAGACACTTATTCAACAGAGCCAACTGATATTCTCATCTAACAAGCGTACGAGAAGCTTCTTGCTCGGAGATTATCACGATAATCCTTCCTCTTTCAGAAAAGAGTTTGGCTTACCTAAAGCTTGTATATGGGGCTCCGATGCACATGCATACGAAACACTTTTTGAGCCTGACGAAGAAAATAACACTTGGATAAAGGCTGATCTTACTTTTGAGGGCCTCAAGCAGGTAGTATTTGAGCCGAGGTCACGGGTTGCTATTCAAGATACTTGCCCTGGCGATAAGGTAAGCTATGAAGTTATAGACTCTGTTCGATTCAAAGATTCCAGTGGGAAAAATATTTTTCCTGAATATAAAATAGAATTAAATTCGGATTTAAATTCGATTATTGGTGGCAAATCCTCAGGGAAATCGCTTTTACTCTATCATATTTCAAGGACGGCAAATAAAGAGGAAACCGTAAAGAAGTGTGATCTAGCAAAGGCAAGTACTTATCCAGAATTTGAAAATGAATCAAATTTCGACTTTGAAATCACTTGGAACGACAACACTAAACAAAGCTTTAGAGAAACAAACGAACAACGACCAATAACCTACATACCTCAGCTATATATAAATAAATTAGCCGAGGAAAGTGGTCGAGATCAACTCAATGAGCTTGTACTCGAAATTCTATATCAAGACAGGGAAATAAAGCTAGGTGCTGAAGAGCTTTTTAAAAAATGTGATTCGTTGAATGAGAGCATCAGCACACAGGTTACAAAACTTGTATCGCTCAGACACAAGTATGCAAAAGAAAAGGGCGAAAAGGAAAAAATAGGAGCTGAGAACTCGGTAAATAATGAAAAAGAAAAAATAAAAGAAAAAATAGAAAAAATAAAAAAATCATCAGGTTTTACTCCTGACGAAAGAAAAATTTATAAAAAGCTTAGCGACAGATTGTCAGTTAGCGAAAAAAGGCGTTCGTCTCTTTTAAGATATATTGAAATACACACTGAGCTAAAAAATGAATTAGTAAGAGAGATGGAAGATTCGTTTAGAAACGTAGCTCTTATGACGAATTCTGAAGAGTCAGAAAAAAAACGGTTTCACACTGGAAGCCGCCTTGTTCAGATAACACTGGCTAAGATTCAGAAAATCATTGATGACCTGCCAATAGAAGCGGGAAAGAACATTCGCCGCGCTAATAGCTTGATAGGCTCGCTAGATGAAAGAATTATAAATACCACGGAAAGTCTTGAAAAATTCTCGTCTAAAGTAAAAAGCCAAAACGAATTGAAGGGACTTCTAGAGGCGCAAAAACGGGAAGAAGCTAAGCTTAGAGCTATTCAAGAAGCAGGCAAGAAGGTCAAAAGCACTCTCGAACAAGGGAAAGCAGCTTCTGATCAGCTTAAAGCCCTGTATGAGCAGTTGTTTGACACATATGGTGAAATAGAGGCGCTTTTCAATGGTGCTGCGAAGATCGACAATGAAAATATAACGCTTCAAGCTAGCCTGGAATTCGATCACAATAGTTTCGATTCTTTCATAAACTGTTTTGATGCCAGAGGAAGCCTTGCAAGTATTCTAGGCGACTCGATTGATAGTGAAAACAATTATATTTACTCAAAAGACACGCATTTAGACTCTATATTCACCCTGAGTGAGAAGGTTCGAGATTTCTCCCAGATTGCCCATAAAGTTCCCTGAATCCGTGAAGCCGGCGCCGACACTTTCCCTATCACCGCCAGCGAGCACTTTTTGATCCTTCGCCCGTGCAAGTTGGCTTTCGCAAGCCCGTTATTGCCAAAACCCACCGTGCTGATCGGTGCTGACGGCCCGTTTTGTCATGCCTTTCCACCCGCCAGGCACGACATATCTGGCGATCGCGTGTCGCTTGGAACTGCTT